>NZ_ASSD01000353.1 GCF_000520715.1 Paenibacillus zanthoxyli JH29 | reverse complement strand
GCTGAACGGCTTGAATCGCAGCCGTATCCGATTCAAAAGCGACATATTGAATTTGGCTTGGGTCCAGTCCTGCATTTCTGAAAACCTCATTGAAAATAAAGGTGCTGCAATTCGGAGCCGTACCGCTGACCGTGATTTTGGCTCCCTTCTTCGATTCAACGTACTCTTTCAATGTTTTTCCGGCAAATTTCTCACTCGTTACATACCGCATATGACGGAATTTGGGATCAACGCTATCCGGCGGGTCAACCTCGCCCAAAGTAACGGCCTTGACCTTGGCACCTCCCGCAATATATGTAGCCAATGTATTCGGCAATGTCCCGCCGATATCATTGGTTCCGTTCAGAATGGCCGGAAGCTTCTGCTCCGTTTTCAGCTCACCCGTATATTTGATTTCAAGACCTTCCTCCGCGAAGAATCCTTTTTTCTCGGCGATGACCCAAGGTGTTGAGGAGCAATTCAATTTGGTATCGGTTTTAAGCGCGATTACCTTTTTTCCAGAATTTGCAGCATTATAATTCGCATCCTTGAGATTTTTAAGGCCAGCCGCGCCTTGGATCGTGTCCGATGTTCTTCCATAATAGCTTGCAATTCCGATCCCGGCGGCAACAACCACCGCCAAAGAACCGATAATAATGAAATTTTGCTTCTTCTTGTTTGCCATTGCTTTTGACCTCCTGAGAATATTTTTAATGTTGAACCTCTAATGAATTTGAACGGCTTCTTTCCATACCAGAAAATGCTTCTTCAACCTGCCAAATGCAAGATTGATGAGGATGGACAGCACCGTAATATAAAGAATGATGCCGTACATTAGCGGAAGCTGATACTTGGTTGTGGCGCTGATATAGTACCAGCCCAGTCCTGTGCTTGCCCCAATGACTTCCGAGGCGATAATCATGAAGAAGGATAATTGGGCCGCAATTTCAACGCCGGTAAAGATGTTGGGAAGCGCATAGGGCAGGATTACCTTGAGAAAAAGCTCCCGTCTCGTCGCACCCATTGATCTCGCCGCACGTATAAGCGAATAGTCAACGGCTCTGGCGCCGGACATCGTATTGAACAGCAGCGGCCACAGGGTCGCCCAGAAGACCACCGCCACTTTCTCGGCTGTGCCAATTCCGAAAAAAATCATAAATATAGGAATGATGGCAAAGGGGTTCAATTTCTCGCACATCCGAAAGAAGGGCAGCAGCAGCTTCTCGGCAGATTGGAAGAATGTTCCGAGCAGAAAGCCTAACGGAAGGGCAACGAGAATGGAAAGAGCGAAGCCCATGCCCACTCTTCCTAGGCTAACTGCAGTCTGTGTGAACAAAACATCCGAAGTTGCCGCAGTCCATAGACTCCTAATAACCTCTGAAGGCGGGGAAATTACACCCTTGGGCACCCATCCCGCTCCGATCTCCCAGAAAATGAAGAACAAGATAATCGGAATGCTTCCATAAGCAAATTTTCTTACATCTGACCAGAACGAGCTCATGTATAAGCTACCTCACTGTCTATTAAGTCTTTTGATGCTAAATGGTCTGTTCCTCTGCTACCTCTTTCCAGTCCACGATACTCTCTTCCAGAAAATCCAGAACGAAATTCAGCAGCGCTCCGACCACAGCCACGATCAAGGCCCCAAGATAAATCCGTTCGATGAATCCCATACTTTGCGCATTGTGAATGAGCCAGCCCAGCCCTTTATCCGCCCCCATGCTCTCCGCGCCGATCAGCATAAAGAAGCTCATCGTGAGGCCTGTCCGCATACCGGTCATGATCGCCGGAAAAGCCGCCGGAAGCACCACCTTGAAAAAAATCTGAATACGGCTGGCATTCATAGCTTTGGCTGCGCGGACAAGAAGCGGATCAACCTGGCTTATCCCGGCAATGGAAGTGAACAGAATCGGCCAAAAGGATGACCAGAAGATAACCGTATAGATTCCCCCTTCGCCTATGCCGATAATAATGACGAATACCGGAAAGAGAATATAAGGCGGAATCTGGGAAAGAAACAGGGTGAACGGTCTAATAAACCGGGCTAACCATGGAAGCGCGCCAGCCAGGATAAATCCGAGAGGCAGAGCCAACAAGGTCGACATAAAGAACCCCACGAACACCCTTTTCAGACTTATTGCGATATACAGCAGAATATTTCCTATTCCCAAATCCGCCCCTACTTTTAGAACTCTGGAAAAGGGAGGGACAAAGACGGCGCTGACCCATCCAAGCCTGGGAGCAATCTCCCAAATGATGATGAGTAAAAAAAACAGATAGTAGCTTGTCAGCGCATGATGAATCGACTTTAAAGCCTTAAGCATGTGATGATCAGTCCATTCTGATGATTATAATTGGTGTTCAAATAAATCCAACCCCCTGCTGCTTCCCCTCCTCCATCCGGTTAAGCTGACCTCTTTAAAAAGCAAAAGGCCGGCCCCACAACCTGTGTACAGGTCTGGGGTCCGGCCTCTGGCGATCCAGTCAGCTTCGATAAATCCTTACTTTTTTTATCGGAATTATTTAATTTACATCCTAAATGATTGCCTGCTGAACTGTCAATCGATCATCTTACACTGTCAACAAGCTGTAATAAATAAGATACATTTTCAGAAAAAAGAAACATTTTTCACAGACAAATGAAGCTGACTGTATGAATAACTTCTGCACCGCGTGCAGCTCCCAGCGCGCGGCGGGGCGACACGTGGTGGCAGTCAACCACACGCCTAAATTATTTTCCCCGCTTGTTGTGCCAGATCAATGCATGCAGCTGAGGGAGAACACGGGCGGCGTTCATCTCTGGATCGGCAATCACTTTCTCGAACAGCCACTCCAGCTTGTTCAGCAGACGCGCCGATATGTCGCCTTCTTCCGTAACATTTTCGTTCCCTGGCTGGAGAAAGAACGGAACATCCGGATAACGGTGATGCACCTGAACGGCATACTCGTAGTCCTCGTCGTCAAAGACGACGACCTTCAAGCTGTGAGCGCCCTTCCCGCTTGTGCGAACACGCTCCATAATGCTGTCCAGCACTTCCCAATCGGTAGACATCCCCGAGCTTGGCGGCTTCGGACTGATCGTAAGCGCGTCCACCTTCAGGAACCAGTCCTGCCAGCGGCTGCCCTGGGTTTCAATCGCCGCCTTGATGCCGCGTTCGTGAAGCAGGTCGATCAGCTCGGACAGCCCTTCATCGATCAGCGCCGGATTGCCGCCGGAAATCGTCACACAGTCGAAACGGTCGCCTCCAAGCTCCGTCAGTCCGGACATAATCTCTTCCGCGTCCATCATGACCCGCTTGTCTTTCCCGCTGCCGTCCCAGGTAAAGGCGGAATCGCACCAGGAACAGCGGTAGTCGCAGCCGTAGGTGCGGACGAACATTGTCTTAAGGCCGATGACCGCCCCTTCTCCCTGAATCGTTGGTCCGAACATTTCGATTACCGGTATTTTCGCGCTCATAAGTCGCAGCCTCCATATAGCCGGTACGACGGGCCTTCTTCAGGGATATCTGCGGCTAAGACCTCAGCCCAAGCGGTCGGCGTCTCCCACAGTTTGACGGAATATACGGGCAGGCCGCTCCTCTTCAGCGTATAGACGATGTAGCTTGCCAGATTCTCGGCCGTCGTACGGAAAGACAGCACCTCCGTCTTCGAGCCGCTCGCCTTAAGGCTCTCCAGAACGGGCTCGTCACCTTTGGCGAGAAAGGCATGGTCCAGCTTATCAACGACATGCTCCTTCACCAGCGCTTTAATGTCGCCGAAGTCGGCGACAAAGCCTTCGTCGGAACGTCCTTTCTCCGCGACCGGCTTGCCCTTCAGCACAACCTCCAGCTTATAGGTGTGTCCGTGGACGTTGGCGCATTTCCCTTTATGCCCGACCAGTTGATGCGCCGCGTCGAACGAAAAGATTTTGCATACCGTAACTTCGCCCAGCATCAGCGGTCCACCGTCTTTCTAACCTCTTCATACTGCTGAAGACCGCGGCTTCGCAGCTGGCAGGCGGGACATTCGCCGCAGCCGCTCCCTTTGATTCCGTTATAGCAGGTCAGCGTATGCTCGCGGATATATTCGAACTGGCCGAGTTCATCGGCGAGCTGCCAGGTTTCTTTTTTGTCCAGCCACATCAGCGGGGTGTGAATCACGAATTCGTAATCCATCGAGAGGTTGAGCGTAACGTTCAAAGACTTTACAAACACGTCCCGGCAGTCGGGGTAGCCGCTGAAGTCCGTCTGGCATACGCCGGTGACAATATGATTGTAGGATAACTGTTTGGCTAGAATCGCCGCGAATGACAGGAACAATAAATTTCGCCCGTCGACAAATGTGCTCGGAAGCTCCCCGTCCTCTCCCGCCTTAATCTCGATATCCCCGCGGGTCAGAGCATTCGGCGCAAGTTGATTCAGTAGGCCCAGATCCAGAATATGCTGTTTGACATTAAAATGGGCGGCGATTTCCTTGGCGACTTCAATTTCCGCCGCATGCCGCTGATTATAATTAAAGGTCACGACCTGAACTTCTTCAAACTGCTTCAGAGCCCACACCAGGCACGTTGTGCTGTCCTGTCCGCCGCTGAAGACGACCAGCGCTTTTTTGTTCATGTTCGAATCTCTCCTTATCGGTTGTCGATTGTCTCCGGGTACAAATCATGATTCAGCAGCCGGTGCTCGGCCATTGCCTCATATTTGGTTCCCGGTCGGCCATAGTTGCAGTAAGGATCAATGGAAATGCCGCCGCGCGGGGTGAACTTGCCCCATACCTCGATGTAGCGGGGGTCCATCAGCTTGATCAGATCGTTCATGATGATGTTGACGCAGTCTTCGTGAAAATCGCCGTGATTGCGGAAGCTGAACAGATACAGCTTGAGTGATTTGGACTCAACCATCTTGATCTCGGGAATATACGAAATATACAGAGTGGCAAAATCGGGCTGGCCGGTCACAGGACACAGGCTCGTAAATTCCGGACAGTTGAACTTTACAAAATAATCCCTGCCGGGATGCTTGTTATCGAACGTCTCCAGCACTTCGGGCGCATAGCCGAACTTATACTGCGTTCCCTGGTTGCCCAGCAGCGTAACGTCCGGCATTTCTTCTTTCAATCTTCCTTCGGACATAAAAAAAATCCCTCTCTTTTCCTTCGGCATCCTCTGCCGGTATTCGGAAAGAAGAACGAGATTTCATCAAACCTGATCCATGTTAGACTAAGAACGTGAAAAATGGACATACCCATGTTCGGGCATATCGGATCTTAGTTTTTTATAGAGGGAGTTTGCGAACCTCTCCTGCGGCATTGCCGCAGATTTTCTTCTACAATTATTATTCATGCGTTTAGAACTATATCACATGAACTTCAGTTACACAAGACACACAGTCCGCCAAAAATCGTATAGGAAACATTATGACATTCCGATTGACAGGCAGCCGCATGACGATATAATGGTTCTATGACTATTGAACAACTTGCCGCTTCTGACGAACAACGTGTGCGCATCTTCAAGGCTCTGGCCGATCCTACCCGTCTGCAGATCATTCGCACCCTAAAGGGCAGCCGTACTGAACTGAACTGCGGAGAGATCGGGGAACGCTGTGAAGCTTCCAAATCGAACGCCTCTTACCATTTCCGCACCCTGAGGGAGGCAGGGCTGATTCTTGTCCGAAAGGAAGCTCAGACCAAATACATACAGCTTCATTATGTGACATTCGACACTTATTTGCCCGGATTCCTGGATTCCTTGTGATCCGGTCTTTCTGGTCATGTTCGCTATAGGCACGGATACCTTTCTGATCAGTCCTCTTCTTCCCATCCTACTGAATGTTCGAATGAGAGTAAGACGGAAAAAAGCTGCCGGGATCACAAATCCCTGCAGCTTTTTGCGGTATAGCCAGCCTTTCATGTTACGGTTGTTCTTCTGCTCGCGGCTCATCCCCGATGATCTTGACTTCCGTTTCCAGTTCAATGCCGAATTTATCCTTTACTGTCTCTCTTACATGCTGAATTAACCCAATATAATCGCTTGCCGTCGCGTTATCCGCATTAATGATGAACCCCGCATGCTTCTTCGAAACTTCGGCTCCACCGATTCTTGTTCCCTGAAGTCCGCTTTCCTGAATCAGTTGACCCGCATACCGTCCCGGAGGACGTTTAAAGACACTGCCGCAAGAAGGGTATTCCAAAGGCTGCTTGGATTCCCGCATTTCGGTCAGCTTATCCATCGATGCCTTAATTTCATCGTAGTTTCCGGGCTTTAAGGCGAACCGGGCTTCCAAAATAAGATAATCTCCGCTTGAGAATACGCTGGTCCGGTATCCCCATTTCAGAGCATCGCCTTCCAGCCTCACTATCGCCCCGTTCTTGTCAACAACAAGCGCGCTTTGCAGCACATCCGCCACTTCCCCGCCGTATGCGCCGGCATTCATATACAGCGCGCCTCCGACCGTGCCGGGAATCCCGCAGGCAAATTCCAGACCTGCCAGCTTATGCTCCAAGGCAAAACGGGACGTCTCGATAATCTGCGCGCCGCACTGGGCGATGATCACATGATCCTCCACGCTGATCCCGCTTAAACTGGCCGTGTGCAGGACGATACCGCGAACCCCTCCATCTCTGATAATCACGTTCGATCCATTTCCTAATATGGTAAGCGCAACGCCTTTTTCAGCAGCATATGTAACGATCGCTTGAATCTCTTCGTAAGTCGAGGGGGATGCCAGAATATCGGCGCTGCCGCCCATTTGAGTAAAGACATGCGGTTTAAGCGATTCGTGGCTTTTAATGATCCCATTCGGAACAAGCCTCTCCAGTTCTTCTTGAATTTTCCCGATATCCATGGGTCTGCTCCTTTATCTGTTTTGCATATATTCAGGCATCCCCAACTTTAACAACGAACAGGCTCCCTTGTCAATGATGGGAGCCCTATACACTTATTTAAGTTTGCGGGACGGAAAAACTCCTGACCAATCAGGCCCCTGCTCCCGCTCCCACAGCAGTTTTCCTTTACCCGGATGATCCGCCGGGGTTATTTGTTCAGATGATACGGCACCGTCGCAACAACGATATCCTTATTGTTCATCAGATAAGTCCGGATAAAGACACTCGTCTGATTATGCAGGATGGCCTGCCACCAGTGCTTGGTGATAAATTGCGGGATCAGAATGGTTATATGGTCCGTCGAAGCGGTCTTCCATTCCACCGTATCGATAAATTTGACCAGCGGGCGCAAGACACTCCGGTACCTTGAACGAAGCACGATAAGACGCACTCCGGGGTCCCACTCCTCCCATTTCTGTTCCATTTTGCGAATCTCTTCCTCGTCAAAGCCGATGTATACGGCAACCACATTGTCCGTCAGCGATTTCGCATAGCTGATTGAATTAAGCACCGCCCGGGTTACAGCGGATACCGGAATAACGATCGTACTTCCCTTGATCACCGGCTTATCCTTATCCAGCTGAATCCGAAGCTCATCGGCCGTATTCATAAAATGACGGTGAATGCGGAGGAAGATGAGCATCACGATCGGAAGGAAAATAAAGGCTACCCATACGTTCGCGAATTTGGTGATGATAAAAATAAGTGTAATGGTAAGAGTTGTAAGCATACCAACCGTATTTACGGCAAATTTGCCTTGCCAGCCGGCCGGCTTCAGCTTAAACCAGCGCACCATCATACCGAGCTGGGACAGAGTGAAAGGGATAAATACACCGACGGCATAAAGCGGAATCAGATTTCCGGTTTCACCGTGAAATGCCGCCACAAGCAGCGACGAAGCCACGCCGAGAAAAATAATACCGTTCGAGAAACCGAGACGGTCGCCACGAACCATAAAGGCATGGGGCAAATATTTATCTTTCGCCAGCATGAACGACAGCAGCGGGAAGGCCGAGTAAGCCGTATTGGCGGCCAGGAACAGGATTACCGCCGTTATCGCTTGAATGCCGTAATAGAGGACACCCCGTCCGAAGGTCGATTCGGCAATTTGCGAAACCACCGTTTCTTTTGTACTTGGGGTAATGCCGTACCAGTATGCCAGCAGCGTAATGCCGGTAAACATGAATCCCAGAATGAGGCCCATCATCATCAGTGTCTTAGCGGCGTTCTTCTCCGCAGGAGCCTTAAAGTTCGGGATCGCATTGGATACAGCCTCGACCCCGGTCAGGGCCGAACAGCCGGAGCTGAAAGCCTTAAGAAGCAGGAATAGACTGACATTGGATACGGCTGAGCCAATTTCGGGAACAGCGGCATGACCGCCGCCGGCCGCGTATTTGATCAGTCCGGAAACGATCAGAACCACAATGGACAAGACGAACAAATAGACCGGGATGGCAATGAAGGATGCCGATTCGGTAACGCCGCGGAGGTTAATTATGGTCAGTATGATAATCACCGTAATCGCAATGGCCACTGAATGTTCGTGAAGACTTGGAAATGCCGAAGTGATCGCATCCGTTCCGGCCGAGGCGCTAACGGCAACCGTCAAAATGTAGTCCACAAGCAGGGAACCGCCGGCCAGAAGCCCTGTCGAAACGCCGAGATTATCCTTGGCAACAATATAGGCGCCTCCGCCATGAGGATAGGAAAATATCGTCTGTCGGTAAGATAAAATCAGAATCGCCAGCAATCCCAATACACCGAGTGCAATGGGCAAAGAGTACCAGATGGCTGTAAAACCGGCAGCTACCAGCACGATCAAAATCTGCTCTGTTCCGTAAGCGACGGACGAAAGGGCATCTGACGATAGAACGGCAAGTGCCTTCAGTTTGGATAGCTTTTCCTGGTCGAGTTCGGTTGATTTTCTGGGACGACCGATTAATAGTCGTTTTACACTGCTTACCATTTTGGATACATTTCCTCTCTTTGGTGAGTTGAAACGGTAGTACCGCGCGCCGTTTTCAGTCGTGGATTTTCAAAAATAAGGGCACAAAAATAAGCATGCGGAAATGACCGCATGCTTATGCATGATCATTATCCCACTGTAGCTTACGAGGTTAGCTGGCGGATTCGGACTGTGGAAGCCCTACGGGCCGGATTGACTTAACCGGCACCGATTCACCCCGTCGACCCTAGCGGTCAAGTTGGTTCCCCCGTTTTTCCTAACTGGAAAATTCAGCGCATATTCAACTTCTCACAAGGTCTAATATTAGTCCATAAAGTGAGAACCGTAAACAGTGAAAATAATGAAAAAGGAATGAAAAATCGACTAAAATCACGCAAATTTCAATCATGATATGTTCATGTCGTTTATTCTCTTGTATTATCCCTTCAGCACGGGTTTTTATGCCAGTTACATGAAAAAACTTCTACTCTACCTGAGTGAACCCGTCCCCAGTTTCTTCGGAAATCTCCTCTTCGCGTGCTCTGCCGTTCCACAACAATACAAAAATAAGCACAAAAGCCGTTAGCGCCAGCAGCGGAATGGTGATAAAACCAAAAAAATTGAGATAATCCTTCGTGCAAGGAACTCCGATGGTACAAGGAACCACTGTGCCCAGCGCCGGAATTTTCTGTTCCGCATAATGATACAAGGAGATGCTTCCGCCTACCACGCAAAGCGGCAGCACATACGGAATAATCCGCTTGTCATTACGATAGGTTGCGATGCCCAGAAGAAATACTTGAGGGTACATAAAAATCCGCTGGAACCAGCACAGCTTGCAGGGTTCGTATTTTAACACTTCGCTCAGATAAAGGCTGCCTGCTACGGCAACCAAAGAGACAAACCAGGCCAAATAGAGACAATGCCGCTTTAAAAAAGTGGAGAATGCGCTCATTCCGCCTCAGCCGCCTTTGCCGCTGACTCAATTTCTGCCGCAATCGCCGAAATGTTGAGAGGATCACTCGCCTTGATCCCGTTAATAAACAGCGACGGTGTGCTTTTCACATCATTGGTATTTGCAACCGCATTATCCCTTTTCAGTTCGCCTGAATACGTGCGATTTTGAATATCTTTGCGCAAAAGATCATAATCGATGGGGAGCTTTTCGTTTTGCGCAAGCTTTACCAGGAAATCCTCGGTCGCCCACTCGGCATCCTCATCCCCCTGGTTCGCATAGAGGGCATCGTAATAGGCCCAGAACGCTTCACTACTTTGATGATAAACGGACAGCGCGGCAAGTGAAGCCGTCTCGGAATCAGGCCCGATGAAGGACATATTGACAAAATAAAGCGCCGCCTTGCCAGTCTCGATATACTCTTGCACAAGCAGCGGTTTGATGCCGACGGAGAACCGGGCGCAGGCCGGACATTTGAAATCGCCGAACTCTACCAGCTTGACCGGCGCATCCGCCTTGCCAAGTCTGGGAAGCTCATCGTAATTAAAGGATGCCGAATTGCCCGTATTTTTGGAAGCCAATACGAACAGTCCGGCAAAAATAACAACCGTGAGCAGGATCGTTCCGATTAATAGAATACGCGTCTTCTTCTTCTGCCGCTCCAGCTCGGCCTGGCGTCTTTCCTGCTTGTTCTTGAATGAGGAGCTTGTCCCGTTTTTCTTCGATTTACTCAAGGGTGGAATTTCCTTTCTGTCCTGATGGACCCGAAAAATGAAATGATTGTAAGCTTAAAAGAGGGTACCCCTATAGCCATCGCTTTAGAGAGGTACCCTTGATATGATTCAGAGCTATGAATCTTGCTTTCAGGCTCCCGCTTCTTCCGCCAGCTGCTCCATTTTCAGAAGCTTAATGCGAGAGATGCGCTTGTTATCCGTCTCCTCGATGATGAACAGATGGCTTCCATACTCGACGAATTGCCCTTTATGCGGGGGACTGGCTTCCAGTCTGGAATACAACCAGCCGCCAATCGTGTCGTAATCTTCCGTTTCCAGCTGCAGATCGAATCGGCTGTTCACCTCTTCAATAAGCAGCAGGCCGTCGAGAGAGTATTCCTCCTCGCCATTCTTCTCGATTTCCGGGCGCTCCTGGTCGAATTCGTCCTGGATTTCCCCGACGATCTCTTCCATAATGTCCTCGAGGGTAACAAGTCCTGAAGTTCCTCCATACTCATCAATCAGAATCGCGATTTGCGTCTTCGCTTTTTGCATCGTTTTCAGCAATGCGCTGATTTGGATCGACTCAGGCACCGTCAGAACCGGCCGAATCAATTCGTTAAGGTTCACCGTATTTTCCCGGATCAAATCCTTCATATGAATAAATCCGATAATGTGGTCTTTATCGCCCTCGCATACCGGATAACGCGTCCGCATGCCTTCAAAAGCGATTTGTAAATTTTCCTGGACGGATGATTGAATGTTAAGGCAGATCATTTCCGTCCGTGGAATCATGATTTCCCTGGCCGTGGTGTCCGCAAATCCGAAAATATTGTCCACCAGAGCCATTTCGGTATTATCGATCAGTCCGCTCTTGTTGCTTTCCTGCATAATAATCCGGATCTCTTCCTCTGTATGCGCTGTCCCCATCTCGGAAACGGGCGCAAGCTTGAACATTCGCAAAAGCCCCTGTGCCAGACCATTCACCACCCATATGAAGGGGTACATCAGCTTGTAAAAGGCGCCGATCAGTCCTGCTGTCATCAGCAGCACCGTCTCGGCCTTGTTAACCGCAATCGACTTCGGAGCCAGTTCGCCAAGCACAATGTGAAGAACGGTGATAAATAAAAAGGCAAGGATAACAGAACATACATGCACTGCCGTACTGCCTAGTCCGAATCCGGACAAAAGCGGTGACAGCAGCGCCGCGATGACAGGCTCTCCGAGCCAGCCCAGAGCCAGCGAAGCCAGGGTGATGCCAAGCTGGCAGGCCGAGAGGTACGCGTCCATATTGCGGATGACGCCCTGCGCCGATAGTGCTCTTTTGCTGCCTTCCTCAGCCAGGGAATCGACCCGCCCTCCGCGCGCTTTCACCATCGCGTACTCCACAGAGACGAAAAATCCGTTTAACAGCACCAAAAGAATAATCAGACCAACTCTTAATAAACCGGGTAAAGGGTCGCTCAAATTTTACTCCTACCCGTCGTTTTTGTCAGGCCGGCGGGTAGGCCCACCTCCTTCGTTTTATCCAAATATTGACGTCCAACTTGGCAGCCATTCCTTTCGCTACATATTTCCCAATAGACTCAGCTCCTTGCTTATTCCGGTATAAAGATATTCATTATTATATAAATATATCCGGCATTCCCGCAAGCATGCGTCTTCCTTTCAAACCAGGCGGATTTAAGCCCAGTCCGGTTTACCTGAGGGTTTCTCACGGAAAAGAGAAAGTCCCGCGCCGTTAGGCCGGGACTGGACGGGTATTTCGATCAACGGGTAACCGGGGGAGCGCCGATGACGCCCGGGTACTGGTACACAAGGGGCTGGTCAAAGGTTGCAAAATCCAAATTGACCATTAGCAGGATCGTACGTTGGCCGGTAGTCGGATCACTGATGATGATGTGGTCGCGTCCAGCAGCCTCCAGTACGCCTTTGAAGATCTTGGCGTTCCATTCGCTGTTATTCTCGTAGGTCATATAGAACGTGCCGACCTTGCCGAGGTTAAGCCGCAGGATATTCTCGATGTAGGATTGCTCGAAAGCGGGCTGCGCTCCCGAGACAACAGCACCTGTAGGCGTCATCGCACCTCCGCTTGCTACCTGCGGGGGGACGCTTCCGGCTGCCGGCATTCCGGAAGTAGACATGCTTCCGTATGTGTAAGTAACGGGACGATAGGGCTGCATAATCATGAATCATAACCTCCTTATAATAGGTGAGTCTTTTAGTAAACGGCTGGGCAATCTCCTTGGGTTGGCCGAAAAAAGCAATGAGCTTTGAAACGGCCGGTATTCTCCTGATTAAACCAGGTGGCCGGGCATTCGCCGACGGGACGGAAAAACCAGAGGGCGTTGGAGGCCGGGCGAGTTCTTTCACCTCCGATGGCGCGTCTGGCAAGGCGAATATCCCTTTCCCTCGCACGCTGGTAGAAATATCCTTTGGTCGGTGCTTCAAACCCGCCCGGACTTTGAAATACCATATCGTCGATCGACCTGATGTTTCTAAAATCCAGACAGTTGCCCAGTATCCGGTTGACTCCGACATTACCCACCATCAGCATGCCGGGATCTCCGTCTTCCTCCGCTTCCGCCCGCATTAGCCGGGCCAGAACTTTTTCCCCTTCCGAATTGGTCTTAATGACGGCCACGCGCTTTCCTCCTTCAATTGCCACTTGAGAGGCAGTCGTTCTGTATTGCACGATGTATTGTATGTGCGAACGCCCAAGTGGTGACTTTACCCTGCCATTTTTTTGGAGGAACTTGTGCTCTTACCGTATTTAAGGCTCGTAAATCATCTTCCGGATCATACATCATTTATGCCTATAAATGTAATATATCCCCCGTATCCGCATAACGGAAACAGAGGATATTGAATAATCCTGCTCTGCTTAAAAATATTTGAACCTAGCGTTCGTCCATAAAGGAATAATGGGGTTCCCGCTTGAAACCATGATACCTAGTGCCTTGAAAGGTTAGGCGCCCCCGGTCCCGCTCGGCGCTGACGCCGTATTCGCTCCCGTTCACCATGAACTCCACCCGCTCTCCGTCTTCCAGCTCAAAGGTCAAATAGTGGATCATCACTGCACGGGCGATGTTACCGTCATCCTGAGGCTTTTGTCTGATCTCGCTGCGCTTAGACACTATGCGGGCAGGAACGGTAAGCACAGGCAGACGGTTGTTCCTGAACCACCCAAGCAGTCCTTTCCCGGCTGACAAGGCGATAATGCCTGCCATCACGACGACAAAGATCGGCAATACCGTGCCCGCAAAATCAAACATCCAGGATGGGTCCGGTCCCAATTTCATAGCGATTCCCCCTCGCCTCCCGTATTTCGCCCGCAAGTCAACCGGCCAACCCGGGCATCCCTACATTATATGCTTTTACTTTTGCGGCATACTTACTGCTTCAGACATATACGCATACAACGAGGATTTTAATCCAACTAAAAAGACCGCACGCTCTCCCGGATTTCAGGAAAACTTGCGGTCTTAAACCTTGAGTCCAATGATTAGATTATGCATGCACCAGGTTCAAGAAGTTTTTGGTTTCATCTTCTTGCTCCGGAATCATGCCGTTCTCAGCCCAGCAGGCTCTGCATTGCTCTTCAGTCTGGCATTGGTGGGCATCTTCACAGGTGTAGCACAGCTGCAGCAGGTTTTTGGTTACAAAATCCGTTTCAAATGTTTTCATTATAATCTCTCCTGTCGATCGTTTAGTTTGTGAAAAAATGAACTTGCTCTCTATGTGTTAAATATATCACAGGGGATTTGATGATAATGTGATTATTTTCACATTTAAAAGAAAATTTTAAATAATTTTTGTATTGTTAATTTTAGACTATTTAAAAAGCGCGCGAATCCCTATCTTTTCAGATTTGGAACGCACGCCTTCTTTACTGAACTCGCCAATTGACGCCGCCATTCGTTGTTTGTAAAAGAATTGACCGCTTGTTATCGCTCTTTTCAATCAGCAGCCAACCGACCTCTTTCGAGATAAATTGAAGCTTGACGATCTCCGGATACATGGTAAGCCTGGATTGAAGCACATCGCTGGGCGGGAGTGCTTTCCAGTCTTTTCCTTGGTTGGTCGTGTGATACAGAAGATTCCCATTCAGCATCCAGCCAAGGTCCGCATCCAGAAAGGTTGGGGGCACATCCTCATTCATTCCTGTCCGGACACCGAGATGAAGCGGAGAATACATCCATTTTTCTCCTCCATCCGTTGTGAATAAGCCATCGTAGAATGTCCCTTCGACGCCCTTCTTGCTGCCGGCTACCGGTATCCATCCGCTATTCGTACCGAAAAATTCGGGTTGTCCCAGCTTAACCGTATCATAGTTCTTGAAAGCGTCAGCGGAAGCAAAGGTGTTATCTTCATGCCAGCTGGCTCCGCCGTCCACGGTGTGGTACAGCTTTGGAGTCTTGGATTTGTTCAGTGTGACCAAGCCATGCTCGCGATCCCGAAATACCATACCACCGGTAACGCCAACTACCGGAATCGCCGGATGGAGGGATTTCGGAGAAAATTGATCATTTTGCATAATCGTCTTCCAGGTGGCTCCTCCGTCTTCGGTCATATATAGCGCCTTGCTCTCCCCGCTCCCCTCGGAGTCCCAGGTGGCCAACAGCCAGCCCTTTAAGGGAGAAGCGAAATATGCGGATGAAATCCTGCCGCCTTGATTGACAGATGAAATTTTCCAGCTCTTTCCCCCATCCCTGGTCCGCAGCACAGTAGTTTCCATCATTCCGAAAGCCTGCCGTATAATCCATCCGTTCCCGGGATCTGTGAAAAAGATGTCCTGCCCGTAGACGGGATTGGATGAGAACTGGACGGCCGAAGCGGGAGAAATATTGGTCCATGTCTTTCCGCTGTCCCGGGTTAAATATAGCCGCAATGCATTTTTGGTTACGCCCCAAGCCAGTCCCTCCGACTCGCTGAGCAGCTGAAAGTCGGTAAGCCTTGTCTGGATTTGGTATTTCGATTTTTTTGCAGAGTAGATGTTGCCTGCATCCGGCGTAATCAGGGTAATCGTCTGCCCTTCCTCAGGCAGCTCCGTCAGCTTCGGCTGCGGTTTCGTTTCCGGCGGGGGAGACGAACAGGATGCCACGGTCAGCGCAGCCAGCAGAACGACCAGCAGAACGATAAGTAACTTCCTATAATGTTTCAGGCGAACAGCCGGAAAAGGCAATGCTCTCTCTCCTTTCGGCGTTGATAGAAGTATCCTCGTCTGATTATACGCTTCCCGTAACACCAACAGCAAATATGCTTTGATCCCCTAAAGCGGTTCTCTTCAACTCGAAGCGGCGAGGTCTTGATGATGTCGAAATCCCACCTTTTTCATGACAATAAGCGACATTATAAACAAAAAAACGCGCTGCTTCTCCAAATTTCGTTGTCACTTCCGGTTGTTATTGGGTAATGGATTAAAAAGAACGTTCTTGAAAAGACTAACGAATGAAGATATGATGGTTAAGATTGGACACAAAAATTTCACATCATTCGAAGGAGATGGAACTATGGCCCCCCCTTTCAAACCAAATCGAGTTGTCGTTATCGGTACCGGAGCAGTCGGTACAACGACAGCCTACACCCTGCTGCTGCGCCGCCGCATGCCTGAACTTGTACTCATTGATGTTAATCACCAAAAGGCGCTTGGCGAAGCGCTCGATATGAACCACGGCATGCCTTTTGCGGGTGGTGTAAAATTGTGGGCCGGAACCTACGAAGACTGCCGGGATGCGGATATTATTATCGTCACCGCAGGCGCTTCACAGAAGCCTGGCGAGACACGCATTGATCTGCTGCGCAAGAACATTTCAATCTTCCGGGATATTATCCAAAAGATTACGAAATATAATTCACACGCCATTTTACTGATTGCAACCAATCCGGTTGATATTCTCGCTTACGCTACGCTGGAAATCAGCGGCTTCGACCGCAGACGTGTTATCGGTTCCGGGACCGTGCTGGACAGCGCCCGTTTCCGTTACCTGATCGGAAAGCATAAAGAGATCGACCCGCGCAGCATTCACGGTTCCATCATCGGCGAGCACGGTGACTCCGAGGTGCCCGTATGGAGCCTTGCCAACATCAGCGGCGGCATCGAGCTCGGCTTTAACGATGAGACCCGGGAAGAAATTTACCAAAATACGAAGAACGCCGCTTATGAAATTATTAATGCCAAGGGAGCAACTTCTTACGCCATCGCGCTCGCGCTGGACCGGATTGTAGAAGCCATCCTCAGCAACGAAGGAGCCGTACTGAACGTTTCTACACTTCTGAACAACTATAACGGCGTTTCAGATGTATTCCTCGGTGCTCCATGCATTGTGGACCGTTCCGGGGTTCGCGAGGTGCTGAAGATGCCGCTGAGCGAGGAAGAGCAAGCACTGTTCCAGCAATCTGCCGAGAAGCTTAAGGCCGAAATCGCGAAGCTGGAGCTGTAACTCAAACGGCGCGTCACCATAAAGCGCAAACAGAAGAAGCCGCCAAGCGCATAACTGCCAGGGGCTTCTTTTTTAGGTTCAATATAACAGATGATTGCCTATTCCTCGCTGGGTCCTTCTTCATCCGCTGGCCATTTTTTATCCAGAAGCCTGTCCGCCAACTGTGCAAAGGGCTCCGGCTGCAGCAGCTCCACAGGCGAAAATCCTTTGTCAAAAGTAAAAGAAGACCCTTCAATTACAAGCGCATAGCGGTCGCCAAACGTGGCAATATGGATCTTGTCTCCATAATCCGCCAGGAACCCTTTGATATAGGTGTCGCCGATTTTGAATTTCAGTTCGATTTCCGGCTTGATGTCAATAATCCGCGAAGCCGCCTCGATCACTTCCTCAGGCTCCCACTTATGCTGGATATCGCGCTTCTCGCTTGCGGCCCAAAGCTCCAGGTCACGCTCGATCTGCTGGCGCTCTTCATGGGTCTCGTCCGGCCATTTGGTCTCCACATAGCTCTGTACATACCCCATAACCTGGTCGTTCACAATTTCGGGAATCGACTGCTCATAGGTGACGAACTTCAGAAAATCCTCAAAGTAACGGGCATGCGAAGACTGGTGGATTTTGAGTTCCCATTCCTCGAACATGCCTTCCTCCAGCATATAAGGATATTGAATCGACTTCATGTTGCGGGCGCTGATCGCCATTTCCACCTCGCTGATCAGACTGCGCTCATCGGAAATACGGGCAATTTTGGACTCGAAATCGCATTTCATGATGAACACGAACGGGTCGTCGCCATGGGTACGCAGCACGGCCTGAGAAAGAATAAGCGCTCCCCCGCGAACGGCGCTCGTATCCAGATAGCTTCGGACGAGATCGTCACCGAATTGGTGAAAGGATTCCACATCTTCCGCCGCGCGCAGCCGCGTGAGCTGATTGAAATTAGGATTGCTGTCAAGATCATAACCCGGCTCTACCAGAAAGCGTCCGATCTTGGTCGGCGCCTGCTCCGAGTTCGGATTCTTCTCCACTTTGCGCTTGGCTGTCCGTGTAAACTCACCGTCAAGAAACTTCTTGATCTCACTGTGCTCATACTCTTCCTCATCCATAGTCTGGTAATGCTTGTAAGATTTCGCGCCTTGCCCCTCATTTCCTTCCACTTGAATCACATAAAAGGACAGAAATTGGACATTGAATTTCATCTAATGCAACCTCATTTCCTGTTCACCGTACGTCGGCATTCTGTCATGTTATCTATTATAGCTGGAGCTGCAGGCGGGACATGGCCTCTTCTTTTTCCTTGTCCGTGATATGGGTGTATACCGTTGTCGTCTGTATGGAGGAATGTCCGAGCAGCTCCTGCACGGTCCGCAAATCCGCACCCTTTCTTAGCAGCATCGTGGCAAAGGAGTGCCGCAATTTATGGCTGGAAAAAGCACGCCGGCGGGCAGCCGGAATTCCGCTCTGGAAGCGCTGAAAGGTCTCGGAAGCAATGCCCTGAATGGCCCGGATCGAGAGCCTGCGCCCTTTTTGCGAAATGAACATCGCCTCTTCCCTGCTTCCGCGCCACGGCGTCAGCCGTTCCGCAAGAGCATTGTCCAGATAGGGAGCGACATCCCCGGGTACGGGAACATTACGCCATTTCCGGCCTTTGCCGAATACGCGAAGCATCCGCCGCTCCGGATGATAGTCTCCCAAATTCAATGTATGTATCTCCCCGACGCGCAGACCCATATAGGCCATCAGCAAAAAAACGGCCAGATTCCGTTCTTTATATTTACCGTCCACTTTTGCCAGAAACCGCCGAATGTCGTCCTCTTCCAGATAGACCGGCTCCCGGTTCTTCTCGGTCTTGGACTTTTTGATGCCCGCTGCGGGGTTGCCGGTCAGCAGTTCAAGCTCAATCAGCGATTTGAAGAAGCAGCTGATGGAAGCGTGCTTGCGGTTCCTTGTCGTGTCGCTGACTCCGCGTTCGCGCATGGAGGTAAGGAAGGAGATTACGTGCAGCTTTTTGACGGTGTTCAGCTTTTTCCCGTTCAGACTGTTCAAGAACTGCCGCACATCCGCAAGATACGATTTCTGGGTATAGGCCGTGTAGCCCGCGTCCTTCATCCAGATGATAAAGGCTTCGAGTTCTTCTTCATATCCAAGCAGAGCTTCGTCCATCCAAGCTCCCTCCTCCCTTGTTTCGACCCCTTATTATAGCAGATCCTAGCTTAACCGTGAACGCCTTGCCGATGCCACCCTAGGGCATGCTGCCGCACCGTTTCCATAAACGCATCCAGCGCAGGAGATTTCCATTTCTTCCGGTGATAGGCAACCTGAGTCGCCACACGCTGGGATTCGTCATCCCAGTTTAGCCGCGCCATCGTACCCTCCGCAAGCTCTTTCTGTACCGTAACGAGCGGCAGGAAAGAAATGCCCAGACCGGCCATGACACACTGCTTGATGGCTTCGATGCTCCAGAACTCCAGCTTCGGGTCCGGGTACACTCCATGCGCATTCAAATGCTGCTCGAACAGCAGCCGGTACGAACAACCCGTCTCGGTATGCAGAATCGTCTCCTCTTTAAGATCGGACGGCTGGACCGTGGAACGATGGGCCAAGCGGTGATTCACCGGAGCGACCAGCGCCATTTCCTCATGCACCAGCGTCTCGATATAGAGATCCTTATCGTCCCGCTCGGGCTGCAGCAGAAATGCCAGATCCAGCTCGCCCGACCGGATCATCTCCTGCAGCTCCCAGCAGTAACCGGGCTTCAGGATCATTTCCACCTGAGGGAACCTCCCTCTAAATTCGCGGATAATGCCGGGCAGCCGAAAAGCCGCGAGAGATTCGGGCGCGCCGATCTTGAGCGATCCGCCGATGCCGCTTTGCGAGCGCAGCGCGTTCTCGGCCATCGCATGCATTTTGGAAATCTCCTGGGCATATGGCAGCAGGCGGCGCCCGGCGTCGGTTAAGGTGATTTTTTTGCCGATTCGGTCAAACAACGGCTGGCCCAGCTCGCTCTCAAGCGTCTGGATTTGCGCCGTAATGCTGGACTGGGCATAATCGAGCTTCTGGGCGGCACGCGTGAAGCTGCCTGCTTCCACCACGACCAGAAAAGTAAAAAGATGACGGGATTCCATTGGCACGCTCCCTTCCATCGGAATTTTGAATGGATGGTATCTAAACATTCCGTTTTTCCAATAGAACCATTATCTGATACTCTGAAACAAAAGACAAGAAAGGCTGGATGAAATTTAATGAATGAGTCCAATTCCCTGCAAAACCATATCGGGATGCCGCAGGCGATCGCCCTTTATATTGGTGCGGTGCTAGGATCGGGGGTTCTGATCGTTCC
>NZ_ASSD01000352.1 GCF_000520715.1 Paenibacillus zanthoxyli JH29 | reverse complement strand
GTTACTTTAAAGCATTGAGTTCATTTTCGTATAAAAATAAAAGAGTTAATTAAATATTATATGAGTGAAATAGTAAAAGAACTCAAAAAAAGAGGCTGTACCGCGAAATATGAATCTGGGGAGTATAAAGTATATAAAAGCGACCAAAAAACTGCTGAGAAAGTGCGTTCTTATTTTCGTACAGGGGCTCCAAATGATTTAGCTCAAGAATCGGTAAGTATACTTGAGCAGATGGTGCTAGATGAGTTAATGGAAGAAGATATCTAAAGAATCGTGGACTAGAAATGGGACTAAGAGTTAAGTCGTATGAGTGACTAACAGATCTAAAACATCTTTTTGCGGCTTTCAATTAAAACAAACTTAAGCATAATCAAACAGTGGCAGTCTAGGACTTTTTTCTGGTCCATGATTGCCATTCTTTTTATTTGAAATAGTCCGGATTGGTCTGAGAAGCAATGCTTAGGAATATGATTTTTTCTCGTTAGGTTTGCTTTTCTCAATTTAAACTGAAACAGGAGCGCTTTCTAACTTCCCAATCTAAATCAATCAGACGGCAATGAATGTGGAATTTCAGGACATCTGGGTAGCGAAAAGGTTGAACTTCCCTCGTATCCAGCCGAGAAAAAGCTGTACTCTTATGATCCCAGTGAGAACTACTTGAGGAGTGGATTATCGCCTACAAAACTGAAGGTAAGAGTCTGAACTATTATGACCAGGCGAATACATTCAACGAACGAAAGTAATATGTGCCTGTACTTAAGCAAGTTCATAATCAGGTTTTACAAGATGGGGTAATTCCAGCGTAGCTGACATTACCCGCAAACGCATGGATAAAAATGTAAGAACCCTCCAAGTTTGGAGAGTTCTTTTTATGAGTGATATATAGCTGTTCGTTTAACTAACGTATCCGTTAAACGTTTCTTTGCCAATTCTATAACCGAATGAATGGTGCTTTTATTTCGGGTATAAGCCACTCTATCATCTATATATATATGGATGGATGCAAGGTGCTTTTTAAGTTTGGCATATTCTAATACTTTTCTCTGGATAGCTTCTGTAATCACGGAATAAAAGATTATTTATCCATTCGTCACTCGTTTTTTCATATATGTGAAGGTGATGTGTTCCTTTTCATCATCCTCTTTTTTTTTGAAAAAAATGACTATTGGGAAACTCCACTCTTCACCTTCTGATGACTGAGCATACGAGGAAAGGCAGGCCCGAAAACCGGGCCTGCCTTTCCTCACATCCGTGTGCGCCCGGCATGGGCGATAACTTGGCGGTGAAAGTCCGCTACAGACTTGGCAGTAGGCAAGGGCAAGGGTGTCTGCCGCGAGGCAGAATCTGAAGGAAGCCGGAGGCAAACCCTCGGTCTGACGAACAGAAATCACATAGAAGGCATGGTGGGACGGATGAGCTTGCACGACAAAGCAAAGTCCAATACTGCCCGAATCCCATGATGTAAATGTGGCAGATAGATGAGGGGAAGGTTATCGCTCTTACCCGGGGAGATCTCACAGACGTGGAGTAGGAAAAAAAATCCGAAAGACGGAGTAAAGCTTGCTGTGAGAAGTCAGCAGAGGCCATACTACCGGGAATTTTTTTTCTCGGGAAGGGCCGAACAATCGTAAGTCCCGAGTACACACTGGAAGGAGAGTCGGTGCGATGAAAGCAGAATACCGAAAGGGCTGCCCGCAAAGAAATAGTGTGGAACACGAAGGGTATGCGGGAGCGCGGAGCGCCGAAACTCGGGAAAGTAGAGAAAGAGACGGTGCAAACGACTTGCTGGAGAGGATACTGAACAGGGACAACCTGAACAGAGCCTACAAGCAGGTCAAGCGCAACCACGGAGCGCCAGGAATCGACGGCATGACGGTCGAAGCGGCACTGCCCTGGTTGCGGGAAAACAGAGACGAGTTGCTGCAAAGCATTCGGGATGGCCGGTACAAGCCGAACCCGGTACGGCGCAAGGAAATCCCCAAACCAGATGGAAGCGGAGTGAGAAAGCTGGGCATTCCCACGGTGGTGGATCGCATCGTCCAGCAAGCCATCGCTCAGCAGTTGCAACCGCTGTTCGAGCCGCTGTTCTCGGATGGAAGCTACGGCTATCGTCCAGGACGGAGCGCGCAGCAGGCGATTCGAAAAGTGAAGGCCTATGCGGAGCAGGGATACGGCCATGCGGTAGAAATCGACCTCTCGAAGTACTTCGACACGCTGAACCATGAGCTACTGCTGAACCTCTTGCGCAAACAAATCCAGGATAAACGCGTAACCGACCTGATTAAAAAGTACCTGAAAAGCGGAGTCATGGAAAACGGAATACGCTGCGAAACGGAAGAAGGGTCTCCGCAGGGAGGTCCCCTATCGCCGCTTTTGGCGAACATCTATCTGAACGAATTCGATCAGGAGATGCAAAGCCGAGGGGTGACCGTCATCCGCTATGCGGATGACATCGTGTGCTGGCCAGGACTAAACGGGCCGCAATGCGGCTACTGGCAACCAGCCGGACGTACCTGGAGAACAAGTTGCAACTCAAGATGAATACGCAGAAAAGCAAGGTCGTCAGCGTAGTAGCGCAGAAGCATTTCAAATTCCTTGGCTTCGCGATGGGAAAGAACGGCAACGGCGTGTACATCCGCGTCCACCGACAATCCCTGGTAAAGGCAAAGAGGAAACTGAAAGAGCTAACGAGCCGAAGTCAAGGCAGGAATGCCAGGCAGGTGATGGAAAACGTAAAGGTCTACATTCGCGGATGGATCGGCTATTTCTATGTAGCCGACTCTATGTAGCCGACATGAAGCGAATCCTGCAAAGCTGGAATGAATGGCTGCGAAGGCGGATGCGCATGTACATCTGGAAAGGGTGGAAGAAGCCGAAAACGAAGGTGCAGAACCTGCGGAAGCTGGGAATACCGGAGTGGCAGGCGTACCAATGGGGAAACACCCGACGGGGGTACTGGCGCATCGCCGGAAGCGCGGTATTGCATCGCTCTATTACAAACGAAAAGCTCGCAAAGGCAGGGTATTACGACTTCCCTGCACAGTACGAGCGTCTACGTCAGTTGCACTTAAACGGTTGAACCGCCGTATACCGAACGGTATGTACGGTGGTGTGGAAGGTCGGCTATCCAACTAATGGATAGCCTCCTATCCGATTTACCGCGGACCTTCCTACCGTTCCATCAAATAAAACATATAATCGGTCGGGACCCCGGCTACCCTTGCTGCCTCAGCATCGCGGTCACATTGCCCCGGTGATATGTCCCGTGGTTGACCACATGACGCAGGATGTCGGAGAAATACGTATCGAGACGGCCGTAACTCGGATGCTCGATTGTCATAGCCTTGTCCGTGTCGGGCGTCCGCCTCAGCAAATCGCGAAACTGTTCAGCACCGCCGGCGAACAGCCCCCGCATTTGATCAACCGTTATGTCTTGCGCCTCCTCCCTCCAACCCGGGATCTTCAGGAAAATGCCCTCGTTAGGAACTTCCGCAAGCACGTACATATAGAGCTGTTCGAACATGTACATATGCCCGAACGTTTGCGACACGGACGGGAACACGCTCGTCACTTCCGCATGAAACGCATCCTTCGGAAGCAGCCCAGATGGGTGAACAGCTGGTCATTCGCCCAAACATGATATTCGTACAATTGATGCAGGTGTTGACGCATTGGACGAATCCACCTCTCCCTTTATTCATCGTTTGGCTGCCACTGCCTCAGCATTTTCTCTATCGTATACCATGTTCACTGACAATCGTTGTCAGCGAAGTTAATCGGGAACTGCGCAGGTGAAATCATTTTTGGTCTTCGTCTGCCGCCAGCATAAGCTGATATATTTTTCGTGTCGTATTCAAATTCCTGATCGTCATCTGTCGATACAATTCCGTACCAATCAACTTTGTCATACTGCCTTTGGTCACGTTTATTTTATCAATCGCCCATATAATCGCGCTTGGAGCATATTTCACCGTTTCGATCTCCGGTTTGAAGATCAGCTTATCGAGAACGGAAGCGTCATTGATATCTTCCCATAAATAAAGGACGTCGCATCTCAATTTATCATTGTTCATCCATGTTTCGGGGAGCGTGGACATCACTTTTTTCATGTCTTCTAAACTAATTACCAGCACCTTGATTTGCAAACCGAAGGTATCCGTAATCGCTTTTTCGAGAATTTGCGCTATATCCATTTTGGAGTGGCCGGTGGTTGTGAAAATGATATTGCCCGAATTGATATAGGTAACGACGTTTTTCATACCAGCCTGCTCAAATGATTTTTTAAGTATTTTCATATCTACTTTGTTGTTTCCGCCGACATTGATCCCGCGAAGCAGAGCCGTATAGACCATACATATTTAGTCCTTATCTTCAATGACTGCAATTCCATCTATTTCAAGAAGGCAAGTTGGACGCGATGCAAATTCCGAGACGAATAACACGGTGACCAGTGGGGGATTATCTAATGAACCAGCCATCTCTTGGAATACTTTGTAACCAATAAGCGGGTCGCTTCCGCTAACTAAATAAATATTGAGTTTGACCAGATTGGCGAAACTTGCATTTTCAGTAGCTAAAATGGTTTTGATATTATGAAGTGCCTGTTTTGTCTGCAACTCCAAATCACCAACTCCAATCAGCTCACCTTTTGAATTTATAGCATTTTGCCCGCCAATATAAATTGTTTTTGCCTTCCCTGTTACGGTAATCGCTTGACTAAATGCTTTTGATTTGAATAAACCTTCCGGGTTTATATGCTTCATTTTAAAAGTAGGCATTTGTCTCCTCCTTCATGATTTGATTTGTGTTCTATATCTAATAATAAAGCAACTTCACTGACAGTTACCGTCAGCGAACTTCAATCGGAATCAATTTCGTAATGATGTGCGATTGCCGATGCCATCTCCTGGACCCGGCGCTTCAGCGTCAGCGGCTCACGAATGCGAATGGCTGTGCCAAACGTCATCAGATACATCGGAAGATACTTGTTCATCGTCGGGACGTCGAGCAGAAACCGCGCTTCCCGATCGGTCCGTTCCATCAAATAGTGGCGCATATGCCAGTGGCCGCAAACCGCATTCAACGTATCGGACTCTCCCTCGATGCGGATGACAGTCAGCGGCCCGTCCGCCTCACGTTCCCGTTCGGACTGGTCTCGGAAATAGACCGACGCGGAGAAACGCTCCGGCTTTTGGAACCACGCTTCGGTCGGCTTTAGCAGAGTGATACGATCCACGCGGAACGTCCGCACCGCCTGCGACCGATGACAGAACGCGACAGCGTACCATTCATTTCGGTCGTAGGCCAACCCGTACGGATCGACTTCACGTTCATTGGCCTGCTCCATATTCGCTTTTCGATAAACGATGCGCACCGTTCTCCCGTCATTCACCGCCTTCTCCAGGTCCCGCAACAACGGAACAACGGAAGGCGGACGCGCCGGAGAAATCACATCCAAGCCTCCCGTCTGGCGGGACAGATCATCGCGCTGCTCTTCGTGCAGCCCGTTCTCCACCTTCTTCAACGCGATTTCCAGCTCCTCCGTATACGGATAGCCAGCGCCTTGCGCAAACTTAAACGCGTCCACAAGTGCCTTCAACTCTACAGAGTTGAAGAACAATGGCGTCTCCTGGAAGCTTTTTAGAATGCGAATGCCGCCGTCATGGCCTGATTCCGCGACGACCGGAACACCACTGGCGCATAATGCGTCGATATACCGGTACACGGTACGGACGCTAATCTCCAAACTGTCTGCAATCCGCGCAGCGGTGAGCTTCCTTCCAGATTGTAGCATCCAAATTATTGATAGCATATTATCCCATTTTGCGATCGGGAGCACCCTCTTTTTCTTATAAAATGAGACTGATTTTAGTGGTAGCACAATTATGTATTGGGGTAAGGAACCTAAGTAATGAATTCAAAATCTCAAAAATCACTCTATTCCGTATAATTACAATACTCTTCATGCTTTCCCAATTAAATTTTCGCTCTATTTGTGATATGGTTCACAGTGAATGATCTTAAACTATCCTGCGCGTTCGTACCTCTTCATAAAATAAGAAGTTCCGAATCTATTTATGTAAATGGAACATCGGAAATTGTGAGACTCATATTGTCTAAAATATACAGCTTGGATATACTTATTTCAAGTCCAAAGTTCCGATACTCACTGTTATAGGAACTTTACTTTGGAGGGGGATAACATGAAACGGAATTGGGAACTGGATGAATTAATCGAGCATTTTACGATCCTGCCGAACGAGATGAGATTGGTCGAGAACAAGACCGGGGAAACCAGGATTGGATTTGCCGTGCTACTCAAGTTTTTTCAAAATGAAGCCCGTTTTCCAACTCATAAGTACGAAGTTCCCAAAGCGGTGATCGCGTACATTGCAAAACAAATCTTCTCTGAGCCAGAATTATATGCTCAGTACGATTGGACCGGTTGTTCAATCACCTACCACCGAATACAGATCCGGGAGTTCTTCGGGTTCCGCGAGGATACGATAGAGGATGCTCAGGAAATGGCAGAATGGCTATACCAACATGTTCTGCATCACGATCATGAATTTGAGCATTTAAAGGAACGCGTTTACCGTCGATTCCATGAATTAAAAATCGTGCCGCCCACGCCGGACCGCATTGAGCGTTTGATCCGTTCAGCCATTCACACATATGAAGAATCCTTCTTCCAAGCGACATACCAAAAGTTGCCTTCCACGTCTCTAACTCAATTAGACTCTCTGATTGATAGCATTTCTTATTTAGAGATTGACGAAGAAGAAACCGCCAGCGACAGCAGCATACAAATATCATTTAATGAGTTAAAAGCAGATCCTGGTCGTGCTGGGGTGGATAGCGTGCTGAAGGAAGTTAACAAATTGCGGACTATTCGCAATTTGGAGCTTCCGGATGATTTATTTCGAGACATTCCCCATAAGGTGTTGAAAAAGTATCGGCAGCGCGTTTCTACTGAGGATCTACGTGAGCTTCGCCGACATCCAGATTCGATTCGATATACGCTGTTGTCAGCTTTCTTTTGGTTTCGCTGCATGGAAATATCGGACAACCTGGTCGATCTGCTTATTCAAATTATTCACCGTATCGGAGTACGCGCCGAACGAAAGATCGAAAAGGAAATTCTGAACGATCTACGACGAGTCGGCAACAAGTATGGCATTTTATTTAACATGGCACAGACGGCCATCGAGCATCCGGAGGGAATCATTAAAGATGTCCTGTACCCAGTTGTAAACGAACAAACACTGAAAGATTTGGTCAACGAATTTAAACATACTGGACCGGCATACCGCGAAAGAATCCATACGGTCATTCGCGCCTCCTATGGTAGCCATTACCGCCGGATAGTTCCTGAAATTCTTAGCATTCTTGATTTTCGTTCTAATAACGACGTTCACCGTCCAGTTATCCTCGCGCTCGAACTAATCAAGAAATACACTCAAACGGGAATGCACTATTTTCCCTTAACCGACGAAATTCCGATCAATGGGGTGATCCGCAATAACTACAAAGAAATTATCATAGAAAAAGATGAAAAGGGACAAGAACGAGTAAACAGGATCAACTATGAAATCAGCGCCTTGCAAATGCTCCGGGATAAGTTGCGGTGTAAAGAAATTTGGGTATCCGGAGCAAACCGTTATCGAAATCCGGATGAGGATTTGCCGGCAGACTTCGAGGAACGCCGGGAGGAAAATTACAAAGCTTTAAATCAGCCGCTGGATGCAGATTCCTTTATCACTGCTCTTAAACAGGAAATGATTCAAGGTCTTGAAAAATTAAACGAGGGAATGCCGAAGAACCCTAAAGTACGGATTACTGATAAAGGTAAAGGCTGGATCTCGGTTTCTCCGTTAGAACCGCAAGCAGAGCCGGTTAATTTAATCCGGATCAAAGGTGAAATTACGCGCCGCTGGCCAATGACAAGCTTGCTGGATATTTTGAAGGAAACTGATTTACGTATTTCGTTTACAGAAATCACGCCTGTTGATTACCCAAAATAAGGAATAACA
>NZ_ASSD01000351.1 GCF_000520715.1 Paenibacillus zanthoxyli JH29 | reverse complement strand
TCTGCGGATTGATGGAAATTTCCTGGTATCCGTTCTGCCCCCGAAGCTCCCGTTGGTACTGAAGCTCAAGGCCATCGAAGCCAACGGATTCTTCCTCTTTGTACATCAGTCCCGGTTTCGAATCCTTCTTCTTCATCGCATTCAGAATGTCCTTGTAGATGTGAATACTGTTGGAATTCTTAAACAGCTTGATATACCCGACAGTCTGGACAGCTACCGTATCCTTGTCGTAATGCCGGACATTCTCTTCAACGACCTCCAAGCCGGGGTACTCATCCTTTTGCTCCATAAAGTAAGCGACTTCCTTGGTAGAGAGCCCTTGCTTGATTCGGCGGGGAGTGTAGGCGTAATTCTTTTTGAAATTCAGATCGAGCGTATCTCTGATTTGCTCTGCGGTCAATTTCTCTCCGTTCGAGTCGCCATAGCGGTCAAAATTCTCAACCAAATTCGCAATCAGCTTGTTCACATTCGCCTTGGCTTCAGGAGTATA
>NZ_ASSD01000350.1 GCF_000520715.1 Paenibacillus zanthoxyli JH29 | reverse complement strand
CCCGAAAAGCCGTTGTCCTAGTGGATGGCGAAGGCGAACGCAAGCAGCTCCGGGCCTTTATTACCCTTGATCGTGGAGAAGCACAAGAAGCATCAGAAGAAGCAATCAAATGCTATGCCAAGAAGAGATTGCCGGGTTACATGGTTCCGCAGCACATCCAGATTGTTTCCCAAGTGCCTTTAACGGTAAATGGAAAAGTAGACCGTCAAGCCTTGCTAAAATTGGTTCCTGCAGAGTGCGAGTCCACAGCTTGGATTCCCAGCTCTCAATTAGAGGAACAGATTGCGGCAATCTGGAAGAAGCTGCTCGGATTATATCATATTTCCCCTGACGAACATTTCTTCGATATTGGGGGCAATTCACTGAAATTGATTCAAATGCAGACAGAGCTTCAATCCCTGCTGAACCGCGAGATTCCGGTTGTTGAATTATTCAGGCATACCACGTTATCCATGCTGGTTGAATATATCGGGCGTGATCACGATATGCATACGAGACCGGCTGCAGCGGCCGAAGTGGCAGCGAGCCGGGCGGAAATACGCTTGGGAGCAAGACGAACCCGGAGAAGATGATCTTGACTGGAGGAGAAGAAAAATTGAGCAACCTACCCTTGGAGCAGGATGTAAGTAATGAAATTGCCATTATTAGTATGGTGTGCCGATTTCCGGGAATAGAGAAAGTGGAACAATACTGGGAGCTGCTGGCCGGAGGAGTGGATGCCCTTCAGCTGGCATCTGCAACTACCGGTGACCCTGGCGTTGAGTCCTTAAGCCGGCTTTCTGGCTCTTCACTTATTCGAGTCAATACGGCGCTACAGCATACAGCCCGCTTTGATGCGCCTTTCTTCAAGCTGACAGCAAAAGAAGCTGAGATCATGGATCCGCAGCATCGTTTATTCTTGGAAGCTGCATGGGAAGCTGTCGAAAAGGCGGGGTACAACGCGCTTGAATACGAAGGCTTGATGGGACTGTTTGCAGGTGTAAGCTCCAGTACCTATCTGATCAACCATCTGCTTGGAGCCAGAGAGCAGGAAGAATCGGTCAGCGACTTGCAGCTGATGATCGGAAACGATAAGGATCATATGACCAGCCAGGTCGCTTACCGGCTTAATATCCGTGGGCCTGTGGTCGCCGTTCAAACCTCCTGCTCCACTTCGCTGGTAGCTGCCCATCTGGCTTGCGAGAGCTTGTTAAGCGGTCAGTGCGATATAGCACTAGCCGGCGGCGTAACGATCAAATTCCCACAGGTGCCAGGGTATGTCCATCAGCAAGGCGGGCTGACTTCCGCGGATGGTAAGTTAAGAGCTTTTGATGCTGAGGCGACAGGCACAGTGTACAGTAACGGTCTCGGGATTGTTGTGCTCAAACGGCTGGAGGATGCCCTTCGGGACAAAGATACGATTCATGCTGTGATCAAGGGCTCTGCCATCAATAGTGACGGAGCTAACCGCATTGGTTATGCGGCACCGGGAGTTGACGGCCAAGCATCCGTCATTGCCGAAGCGTTAAATGTTGCTCAGCTTCCTCCTGAGGCTATTTCCTATATCGAGACTCATGGAAGCGGTACCCCGCTAGGGGATGACATTGAGCTTGAAGCGTTATCCAGAGCCTTAGCCTCTGTCCAGCAGACTCAATTCTGCGCTATTGGCTCTGCCAAGACCAATGTAGGACATGTTGAGATGGCTTCCGGCATGGCCGGACTGATAAAGACGGTGCTCGCCTTGAAGCATCGCCAAATCCCGGCCAGCCTTCATTTTGAAACACCTAACCCAAGACTGGAAGATCCGGATTGTCCATTCTACGTCAATACCATGCTCACGAACTGGGAAGCTGGAGAGTATGGACGCTTCGCTGGCGTTAGCTCTTTTGGGCTTGGAGGGATCAACGCCCATCTCGTTCTTGCGGAGGCTCCCGCGCTGCAGAGGGAGGAAGAAGAGATCGAGTGCGATCTTCTGGTGATCTCCGCTAAGACTCAGCAGGCACTGGCGCGCATGTGTTCAAATTTGGATCAGTATGTGGAGGATCATCCTCATGTCAATCTGAAGGATTTAGCGTACACGCTCAAAACCGGAAGGGCGGTCTTTGAACACCGGGCTGCTGTTGTATTCCGTAACCGAGAGGAATTGCTGCAGCAGCAGCGCAGCCTTTCTTTTGATGTATTTCCCGCACAGAAGCCTACAGCTAAGGAGAAGATCTACTTTCATTTCTCTTTTGTGCCTGTGTTGACTTTGAAGGCCGTATCGGAGCTGTATGAGCACAACGTCAGATTCAGGCAGATTGTAGGAGACATCTCGCAGGCCATTCGGGATCTGTATCCTTATGATCTCAAGGCTGCGATTGCAGCCCCGGATCGTACTTCAACATTCGCAGTAACGGACCCATTGGCCTCCTGGGGAATTCAGGTCGCACTTGCCCGTCTGTTTATGGAATGGGGGATTGAGCCATCCGGCATGTCAGGTGAGGGGATTGGGGAATGGGTTGCTCAGATGCTTAGTGGAAAATGCAGTCCTGCTCGTGCACTGGAGCAGGCGCTTCAAGCAGAGGATGAATCCTCCCCAACCCTTCAGCACAGCTTATCCAGTCCAGAGTTAGGGTTCGTGATTGAGTTCGGCTGCTCTGAAACCAATGAACCGGCCATGGCCTCATACCTGGAAAGCGATGGACCAAGCTGGCTTCATACCCGGCTGGCCAATCTTTGGACAGCTGGAATCCGCGTGAATTGGACGAGCTATTATGCTCAGGAACAGAGAGCAAGGCTGGAATTGCCGACCTATCCGTTCGAAAGGGAGGTTTACTGGATCGGCCCGCTTAACCGCAATTCAGAGCCGGCCGCTTTACCTGTTTCGGCAATGAATTCAGCTGAGGAAATAACCGATTACCGGCAATATATCAAGGGGATTTGGGAGAGCTCGCTAGGGGTTGAGATCACTCACTTCGAGGAGACATTCTTTGAGCTTGGAGGCCATTCTCTCTTAGCTACCCAGATTCTCTTCATGCTGAACAAATCGTTAGGCACAGAGATAACGATGCAGCAATTTTTTGATCATCCTACGGTGGAGGACCTTGCATCCCTTGTTGAACAGCAGGTAAAAAGCGGACTTGGATTATATACAAATCTTCCTGAAGTAGAGCTGAAGCCGAATGAAAGGCACAATCCGTTTCCACTGACGGATGTGCAGAAAGCCTACTGGATTGGGCGCTCGGAAGACTTAGATTTGGGGAACGTCTCCACCCATATGTATTTTGAGAATGACCTTCCAGATCTCGATTTATCCCGATTTGAGCGGGTATTTCAAAGCCTGATTGAACGCCATGAAATGCTGAGAGCGATCATGCTTCCGAATGGACAGCAGCAGATCCTGCCGGAGGTACCTGAGTACAGAATCCGGAAATATGCTATGGAATTGGCTTCTGAAGAAGTTAGGCAGCAGCATATGGAAACCCTGCGAGAAGAAATGTCTCATCAGATGCTAGATTGTTATACTTGGCCCTTATTTGATGTCAGAGCTACCGTACTTCCCGGGCAACTTACCCGGCTTCACATCAGCATAGACCTGCTGATCGCCGATGCCTGGAGCCTGGAATTGCTTATTCAAGAGATGACAGCATTATACCAGCATCCTGAGACAGTACTACCAAATGTAGAGCTGTCATTTAGGGATTACGTCCTAACCTGTGAGCGCATCGAGCATACCGATTTGTTCCGCCGTTCAGAAGCTTACTGGCTGGAGCGTATCGATTCCCTGCCGGCGGGCCCACAATTCGATCTGGTGAAGGATCCGGCCCAGATCGAGAAGCCGACCTTTCAGCGAAGACGGCATGCGTTGTCCCGTACGGATTGGCAGCAGCTGAAAAAAAGAGCCGAAGGCTACGGAATTACACCAACGGTCATTCTGCTGTCCGCCTTTGCGGAAATCATTACGACCTGGAGCCGCAGTGCGTACTTCTCTCTGAATTTGACATTGTTCAACCGGCTTCCACTCCACCCAGAGGTAACTAGAGTCATTGGGGATTTCACGTCCCTGACCTTGCTTGAGATTGATAACCGGCAGCCCGACTCTTTTCTGCAAAGAGCGCAGCGGCATCAGCAGCGTCTGCTGCGGGACATGGATCACCGTTATTTCAGCGGAGTCCGAGTTACACGTGAGCTGCTATCCAGGAGCAAAGAGCCGTCTAGAGCCATCGTTCCGATCATCTTCACAAGCATTCTCAATCAAGGTGACAGCTTAGAGGCCAATGAATCTGCAGCAGCTCAGGAAGATCGCTACAGTGTGTCCCAGACCCCTCAAGTATGGCTGGATTATCAGGTGATGGAAAGAGGCGGGGAGCTGCACCTCAACTGGGATGCGGTAGAGGAACTGTTTCCTGCAGGAATGCTGGATGAGATGTTCGCCGCATATGTCCAGCTGCTGGGACTTCTGGCTGCCACAGAAGAGGTATGGCATGACCCGCTTCCGCTGCATGTCCATGAGGCCTCACTTTTACCGCATCTCGAGCAGCTGAAGATTATTCACGATGTGCAAGGCGCGGACAGCTTCGCCGGAGCAGGAGAGCGGCCAGGTTCACTGCTGGATAAGTTTCATGACCAGGTTAAAGCCCAGCCGGGCGCTACGGCAGTCATTACCCCGGAACGGGAGCTAACCTACTCTGAACTGAATGATTACGCCAATTATGTAGCGGGCCAACTTCTAGGAATTGGAATCCTGCCTGGTGAACCTGTTGCTGTAGTAATGTCGAAGGGATGGGAGCAAATTGCCGCGGTGCTGGGTATTCTCAAAGCCAAAGCTGCTTATCTGCCGATTGATGCCGCCCTTCCCCAAGCCAGAATCGCAGAATTACTACGCCTTGGCGAGGTAAGAGCAGCCGTGATTCAGCCGGGAATCAGCCAGGCCGAGTGGCCTTCAGTTGAAGTCATTGTACTGTCTTCTTCATCCACCGCAGACGGAGAATATGGTGAACTAGACAGCAATGCGGAAGAACGGCTGGCTTATATCATTTATACTTCCGGCAGTACCGGAGTACCTAAGGGAGTCATGATCGATCATCGGGGGGCCATCAATACCATCGAAGCGATCATTCAGAAATTCGGGATCGGTTCTAATGATGTAATGCTCGGCCTCTCCCAGCTGAGCTTTGACCTGTCCGTGTTTGATATCTTTGGGATGCTCTCAGCAGGGGGAGCGATTGTGCTGCCTGACAAGGAGCGGCTGAGAGATCCTTCCCACTGGCTGGATATGATGATAAGAACAGGAGTTACTCTATGGAACACGGTTCCTGCCCTGATGAGCATGTTCACAGAGTACTGTAAGGAAATGGAGGCAAGTCCGCTTACATCCTTACGGCTGGTTCTACTCAGTGGGGATTGGATCCCGCTCAGCTTGCCAAATGCAATTTGGAGGCTTCATGAGCAGGCAGAGATAGTTTCGCTTGGCGGAGCGACAGAGGCTTCCATTTGGTCCATTTATTATCCTGTGAACCAGGTTCATCCGGATTGGACAAGCATCCCTTACGGAAGATCACTTGCTAACCAGCGGGTGTATGTCCTGAATGAACGGATGGAGGAATGCCCGGCTGGGGTTTGCGGCGAGCTGTGGATCGGCGGCATCGGAGTAGCCCTTGGATATTGGAAGGATGAAGAGCGGACAAGGGAGCGCTTTGTCCATCATCCCCTTACGGGTGAAAGGCTGTACCGGACTGGAGACAAAGGCCGCTATGCCAAGGATGGCCATATTGAATTTATGGGACGGGACGATTTGCAGATCAAAGTGCGTGGGCACCGGATTGAACTCGGTGAGATTGAGGCTGCCTTGAAAGCCCATCCTTATGTGCAGGATGCAGTTGTTGTAGCTAAAGGAGAGGGTGACCGCAAGCGCTTATCCGCTTATGTGAGGGTGGATCGTGAACAAGCCTTTGGGGTGGCTGGCCTTGCAGGGGAAGAGCTTATTACCGATTCGGTTGAACGCATGGTGTTCAAACTGAGCGAGCCTGCGCTGCGCAAAGACCTTACCGGGACCGGATACCGGCTGTACAGCTCGGATGATCCTGAGGAGCTGGCAGCTCCTTATTTACGCCGGCGCAGTTATCGGCGCTTTAAGAGGGAACCCATTTCGCAAGAGAGCTTCGGCCAATTTGCTGCATGCTTATCTCAGCGAACGTTCGACGGTCTTCCTTTTCCTAAGTTTCAATACGGCTCTGCGGGTGGCTTATATCCGGTACAGGTGTATTTCTATCTAAAGCCTAATGCTGTAGACAGCTTACCAGGCGGGCTCTATTATTACGATCGAAAAGAGCACCAGCTTACCCTCATCGAGGAAGACCTAGAGCTAGATAACCTCATTCATTCCCCGGCCAATCGTCCGGTATTTGAGGCCTCGGCCTTCAGTGTATTTCTGATCGGTTGTATGGATGCCATTGCGCCCATGTATGGGCATAAGGAAGGATTGGGATATGCCATGATGGAAGCGGGAATCATCTCTCAGCTTCTGGAAGATAAAGGCACAGCGCACAATATTGGTCTGATCCAGATGGGAACCCTTGGATTTGATATGATCCGCCCGCTGTTCCGTCTGCGAAGCAGTGATGTCTACTTGCACTGTTTGCTGGGAGGCGGGATCGAGCCGAGCCAGATGACGCTACAAGGACAGGTAGAAGAAATGAATCTGTACTCATCGAATAAGACAGAGCATCAAGAGGCCAAGCCGGATATGGCCAAAGCGATGACAGCTTACTTGAAGGAGCGCCTCCCTGCTTATATGATTCCTGCTTCCGTGCATGAACTGGATGATTTTCCACTAGCCTTAAACGGTAAAGTAGATCGGCGAGCAATCTCTTTCATCGCTTCAAAAACAGAGATTCCGGCGACGGTGTCATCGATCCCAGAGCAGAAGCAGCGTCCGGAAATGCTGCGCATTCAAAATGAGATTATGGCCGCATGGCGCCAAGTGCTGGGAAAAGACCAAATTGGCATTCATGATAATTTCTTTGATCTTGGAGGGGATTCCGTCTCGATGGTAGCTGTATTCCGGGAGCTGCAAAATCAATACGGATCTCGTCTAACGATGGTTGAGCTATTCCGTTACACTACCGTTAAGGATCTAACAGAGTTTCTTGTCCACGAAGAAGAGCATGACGAGAATCATCTGAAGGAGGCGGAAGAGGAGCGAGCCAGCTTGAGAAGAGCGGCTTTACAGCAGTTTGCTGGCAGGATGGGGACATCAAGATAATTCGCACATGAGAATGACAAGGCAGTTCGAAATCATAAATAGGCTCTCGGAGTAAGGGGGGGCGATCCGGTCTGAAAGGACTGAATTAAAGCTGGAAAGAATGGTTATGAAATCCACTTTCAAAAATAGGAGCAACAAAGAAGCCGGATAGGGATATATTTTTGAAAAAGAAGGCCGGTCACTACGAAGCGCTCTGAAGCCATTGGGTTTGCAGTGGTTTCAGGTCAGCTTTACGATGTGCGAACCAGGCATCCATGTGTTGGCAGATCATAATCCCATAGAGGCGGATGTACCACATCTTAGTGGAACGGTGGCGTCCGGCTTCAAGCTTGTAATCAATCTTTTCCCGTTTGTTGGAACGCTCTACGGTGGTACGGCGTTTGTAAAGGAGCTTCCAAGCCTCGGAATCGCGAGGCGTTTCCGGGAAGAGACGCGGATTGTCTTTAGATGCCGTATGAAAAGAACGACCATACTTCGTTGACGAACAAGGTGTCGTACAAGCACATTTGGTGCGCGTGGTCATCAGCGGGCAGATCCACTTGAATCGTTTTCGGGGCGGTTCAAAGCCATTCCGTTTCATCTCAAGGCCTGCCGGGCAAATCGGAATACCTTTGGGGGAGATGCGGATGTCACTGTGGGTTTCGAGATTTTTGGTGGCCCGTACATTGAGGTCAATGAAAGGCTGAATGTTCTGGTGGGCTAGCAAATCGTAGATGGCGCCAGCATCGTGAGCAGCGTCTAGCAGCATCTTATCAACCATGCCCAACGTGAAACGTTGCGAAAATTCCACGGTACTAACGACAAAGCTCAGCGCATCGTGTCGCGAGGCGGGCTGGAGTCTAGGGTACAACGGCAGATCATGCGGACGGTTAGCAGCAGTCAACATGTATAGGTGGTATCCACTAAAGTATCTCTCTCGTGCACTGTCCCACCCCGAGTCGCAATCGGGTTGGGAGTACAGGCGAGGGTGGTGGCATTTCGCTATACCGCGGGCATGACAATCACACACCGCTTTGCTGCGGGGATAGGCGGAGGTAACAACTGGCGTACCGTCACCGGCAATGGTCAGCGTCGTGGCGTTCCCCAGTAAGCCGTACTTTTCGGAAACCGCGATGATTTGGGATTGGAAAAATGCTAGCAGACGGTCAAACGGCTGGTGCTGCTTAGGCATACCGTTCCTTAAAATTCGTTCGACGAGCCGTTTGACTTTGCCAGTTGAGGTGGTGGGTGCTTTCTCTCCTTTCTTGCCCCTCTTGGGTTTACGGCGTCTGGGTTTGACCTTAGGCTTTAGATTGCTCTTCTCCGCAGCCCAGAAGCGAGAGAGAAAGTCGTAAAAGGTGCCGACACCGGGAATATCGCCGGGCTCAAATCCGCTAAGAATGGCGTAGAGCGGAACTCGGTATAACTCATCCACCCATTGGGTAAGGCCGATTTCAGGTCTAACAAGCAGAAAAAGTAAATACGAACGCAGCATGGAAGCTGGATCGCGAGGAGCCGGGCCTTTGGCCGAATACCCCTTGTAGAGAAATGATGTCGTATGCGAAAGGTCGGAGATGTAACATTTCCAGATGACAGGCCAATCGTTACGAACGAGAACGGCTGCGCCGTTGGAATAATGCTGACGAAGACGATCGAACACGAACTGCTGGTAGTCTGCATGGCTGACGAAGGATGGTTTCATGAAAGCACTCCAATCGGGTGTAGTAAGAGAACATCGATTCCCTTCTCACGCGATTTTGAGGCGACCTATGAAAAGTCAAGTGTTTTTTTGAGAAATGTGCAGCTGAAAATTTCCAATTCAGATTGTCACTGAAATGAAAAATTCCCCCGCAAATGTGGGAGGAACGTACGTAATCGATACAAGGAGAAGCCTTACGCCACAAGCCTCGGCGAATGCCGAGAGGCTATTACACATTAAGGGAGGATGCGCACGATGGTGACCAAATCTTATACGGAAGGCTTGTTTTGCTGGGCAGAGCTGGGGAGTAACCAGCCTGAAACTTCAGTTAAATTTTATACCGAGCTGTTTCCTTGGACCGTTCAGGAATCTACATTCGGTCAGGACCAGACGTATACGGTCTATCAATATAACAATCAGGATATTGTAGCGATGTATGGAATCGGTGAAGGTACGATCCCATCCTATTGGGGCTGTTATATTGCCGTTAATAACCTTGAAGCATCCAGTATGAAAGCCCAGCAGCTCGGGGCTGAAATGCTGATTGCGCCAAAGCAAGTGGGAGATAAGGGAAGTATGTGTGCATTCCGCGACCCTACAGGCGCTATGGTTGCTCTCTGGGAGCCAGGTGAGCATCCGGGAGCTGGTCTTGTTCACGCCCCGTACAGTATGGATTGGCATGAGCTCTACACCACAGACTTGTATGCAGCGGCTGATTTTTATACAGGGCTGCTTGGATGGTCGAAGGAGGAGATTCCCACTCCGGCCGGACCTTACCTTCAGTTCCAAGCGGGAGAACAATATGCAGCCGGAATCAAGCAGATTTCCCCTGAGATGAAAGGCATGGTTAGTAACTGGGGGATATACTTCAAGGTTCCTGAGTGTGATGAGACGGTAAAGAAAGCCCAGGAGCTTGGAGCACAAATCATCGTCCCACCTACGGATATCCCGGGATCCGGCCGGTTTGCCACCATATGTGATCCTAATGGAGCTTATTTTTCCGTACAGAGCGGCTTTTAATCTCAATATTAAAATTGAATAGAAGGGGAGCTTGGCAGGTTTAGCGGCATAAGAGCTTCTTGTCAGCTTCCCCATAGCTCATCAGAACTGAATACAGAAGGGAAGAGGCATACAATAATGGTTTACTTGCAAATTACGAAGGAGAATATCGATAGAGAGCATATTTGCTGTGCACTGGGTGCCAAGCAGTATGAGGATGCGGTGCGTGAGAAGAAGCAATGGCTTAGCGAGCGTATGGAGGAAGGGCTTAAATTCTATCGGCTTGATGACAGAGCCAAAGTATTTATCGAGTATTTGCCTGCCGAGAAAGCATGGGTACCCATCGACGCTCCGAATTATATGTATATTGACTGCCTTTGGGTTTCAGGGCGGCATAAAGGGAGCGGCCACAGCAGAAACCTGCTGGAGCAATGTATCCAAGATGCAAAGAAGGCGGGAATGGACGGCATTGTCCATTTGTCCAGCAAGAAGAAGATGCCTTATCTGAGTGACAAACGCTATCTTGAGCACATGGGCTTCACCGTAGCAGATCAAGCCGATCCCTACTTTGAACTCTTGGTTCTTAAATGGAATGAGCATGCGCCAAACCCCGCGTTTAAAGCATCGGTTCAGGGGAAGCCAAGCTCGGACCAAGGTATTTTTATATACTATACGACCCAGTGCCCGTTTGCCATGGGAGTGCTGGAGGATTTGCGCAAAGTGGCAGAGGCCAAGGGCGTTCCCTTTCAGACCCAGCGCATAACGACAAGAGAAGAGGCTCAGGAATCTCCTGCCATATGGACAACGTTCAGCTTGTTCTATAACGGTAAATTCGTGACACATGAAATTATGAGTGCAGGCAAATTCGAAAAGCTGCTCGAGAAGTCTTTGTAACCGGAGAAGCAGGAATTGCTAGGAGTACAAACGAAGGAGGAGCGCAGATGGAATGGGCCTATCAAACCGCCTCGGATCTGTTGCAATATCTTAGAGAAGGACAGGTGACTTCCAAGCAGCTGGTGGATTATTATTACAACCGAATAGATCATCTCAATCCTGCGATTAATGCTGTGATTCAGGAGCAGAGAGAAGCCGCCATAGAGCAGGCGGAGCAGGCTGACTTGCAGCGGCGGGGGGGGCGGATCCGGGGTCCGCTGCATGGTCTGCCCATGACGGTCAAGGAATCCTTTAATGTGAAGGGACTACGAACCACCTCGGGTGCCAAGCATCTGCGGGACAACGTGGCCCAGGACAATGCTCCGGCCATTCAACGACTGATCGACGCCGGGGTGATCATCATGGGAAAAACAAATGTGCCTACCATGACATCAGACTGGCAGACCTATAATGATCTCTATGGAACCACCAACAATCCATGGGATCATCGCTTAAGCCCCGGCGGGTCTTCAGGAGGAAGTGCCGCTGCACTGGCGGCAGGCCTGACTCCTGTGGAATTCGGAAGCGATCTGATAGGCTGTCTTCGTATCCCGGCTCATTACACGGGAGTATATGCGCACCGCTGCAGCCTAGGAACCCTATCTGTTAGAGGCCATGTTCCCGGTGGTGATCCTGGGGACCCTACAGAGCCTGATTTGTCAGCAGCAGGTCCTCTAGCCCGCTGTGCGGCCGACTTGCGGTTCATGATGAATGTGCTCTATAAGCCTTGGCTAGAGGTGCCATTGAAGCCTGACTTTACTTGTAATACCTTGAAGACCAAAAGTAAGATTAAAGTGCTTACTTGGTTCGGAGATGCGGCTCATGAAGTGGATGGCAAGATTAAGCGCAGATATGAGGAATTTATTACAGAGCTCTCTCGCAAAGCGGAAATAGAAATACACAATCAGCTGCCGACAGGCATCCGCCTGAACGAGCTGTTTGAGCTTGCGATTCAGCTCTCTGCCCGGATGGTGGGCACCTCTTTTAATGCGAGACAGCGCATGGTGGCCAGCCTGGCTTCACTGGGACTTCGTATGTCCAAAGCCTTCAATTCAGCTTTCCCGGAAGGGCTGGACAGATATTATGCGGCCATGAATGATGGCCCCGCCGAGCATCGGCAGACGGATCAGCTACGGCAGGAATACCACCGGAAATTTGCTGCGCTATTTCAGGAATACGATGTGCTGCTGCTGCCGGTCAGCCCTGTTTTAGCTATTCCACACATGCAGCAGGCTGTACATAGAAGAAGTCTAGACGTTAATGGCGTTACGGTCGGATATAACGAGCATCTGATCTGGAATGTACTCGCCACCGTACTGGGCTTGCCTGCAACGGTCATGCCCCTCCAGCATAAGGACGGGGAGCTGCCCTGCGGCATTCAAATTGTGTCCGGTCAATTTCAGGATCATCTGACCATAGACTTTGCAGAGATCTGTGAAGAAATAACTGGCGGATTTGCTCCTCCAACAGCTTATAGGGCGGCGTCTGTTTAGGCTTGGTGTTAACATTAAAGGAGAGTGTAAAATGATCACTAATGAATTAAACTCACTGCTTACAACGTTTGAACAATGGGCTCTATTTTTCGAGGAATTGAAAGGACTGAATGAAGCACAATGGGCTTCAAGCCTGGAGACGGGAAAATGGTCGATTAAGGACATTGTCTCCCACATGATGAGATGGGACCAATACTTCTATGACACAGCCATTGCAAAAATAGCTGCAGGAGAAGCCTTGACGCTTCAGCATTTGAAATATGATGACTTCAATAAAGAAGCTGTAGATTATGCAGCGGCCGTCTCTACCGAGGAATTGATCCAGCAGGCAATCGATATCCGGATGAAGATCATTCATGAAATCAGCAGCATGCCAGAAGAGGTCATCGCGCAAAAATATACGGATGCTGACGGTAACGAGTTCTATATCCCGCAGTATCTACAGGACTTTATCTGGCATGACCGCCATCATATGGTCCCACTCCAGCAATACTTGCAGGCCAGCTGATCTCTTAAGGCGAAATCACACTGCTCACAAGGTGTAACAACAATGGGACATGCTATCCCCCTCATGACCAGAGCTTCAGAACCAGGTCTTGAGGGGGAATATCCTATCTGTGAAAGGTTCATCTATATGAAAATAGCTGCAGTATACATAGAGGATTTTGATTTGAATCGAGAAATCTATCGGCAAGCTCCTGCGTTTCTTAGGAAAGCGTCAAACTCAGCACACCTGTAAACCATAAGCCAGTCATGAGATCATAGGCATATCTTAAATCAAGGAGATATGCGAGATGACCAAAGCAGAACTACGCCAGCATCAATGGACGGAACGCATCATGGACTATCGAGCAAGTGGCCTCACCATGTCTGCTTGGTGCCAAATGCAGGGAGTGACCCTCCATCAATTGAAATACTGGCTCCGAAAAATAGATTCCGAAAGGACTCCGACTTTTCCTCCTCACTTTATCCCGGTTACCGTGTCCCCACAATCCCCGTTAACCTCATTGACTCTTCGAATGGGTCCGGATGGGTCCGGTAGCCATTGACCTACAGGAAGGCTTTTCTCCCGAACTGCTTCGTCAGGTCGTTCGTGCGCTGGAGGCAGTATGCTGACGCTGCCAGAGAAGGTCTATTTAGCTGGCGGCAGCACGGATTTGCGCAAGTCCATCGACGGGCTTGCTGCCCTAGTTCAGGAGAGTTTTCAACTT
>NZ_ASSD01000349.1 GCF_000520715.1 Paenibacillus zanthoxyli JH29 | reverse complement strand
AAAAGAACCGACGAGGCAACAAAGGTCTAAAATCAGGCCTGTTGATTATCCAGTAACAGGGAAATAAATTGAAAGAGGCCTTCCCTTTAGTAGAATCGGTAGTCACCACACCAACGATTCGAAAAAGGAGACCAATCATGAAGAAGATTACCCCATTTACGAATATTGTGCAAACGTTACTTAGCGAAGAAGAAGTGCAGTCCGTCGTGCAATCCGTCGGATACCATGACAAAGGGAAGAAATTCACGGTGTACACCCTGCTTCAATTTCTGACGAATGCGGCGGCAGGGCAATGGGAAAGTTACCGTGCCGTTACGGATAAAGCCACGCTTTGCGGATTGCCGTCCGTCAACTATTCGACCTTTTCAAAGAAGGCGGCGGATGTCCCTTTTGAAGTGTTCAAGCGGCTGTTTGAAGTCGTAGCGGCTAAGTGCAATCGCTCAACCCGGCGAAAACTACGCATTCCTTCCGCTCTGTTGCTCGTCGATTCGACGACGGTCACCGTAGGCCAAACGAGATTGCCCTGGGCCGTATTCCATGGCAAACGTTCGGGTGTCAAGCTTCACGTGGCTTACGACGCATCCGCCAACCTGCCCACGAAGGTGATCGAAACGGTGGCCACCAAACACGATGGACCGCTTGGAGAAAAGCTGGCAAACCCCGACTTTATCATGGTGGAGGACCGTGCCTACGGAAAGATTGAGCGATTCGATCGGTACGCAGCGGAGCACCAATATTTTGTGATTCGCATCAAAGAAAACATGACGATCACGACACCGCGTTCGCTGCAACGCCAAGTCGTAGAACGTTCGAATGTGACGCGGGACATCACGTGCAAGCTCGGCACCGAACAATGTCGCTCCGAAAAACGACATCGGGTCGTGTTTTTTCAAGATGATCATGGCAACGAGATTCGCGTGGCCACCAATCTCTTGCACCTGTCTGCTGAACAAATCGCAGCGATCTATAAGGCCAGGTGGGGCATAGAAGTATTCTTTCGATGGGTCAAGCAACATCTAAATGTATCGACCTTATTCGGCACAACGCAGAATGCTGTATATGACAGTTATTCGCGGCCTTAATCGCTTATGTCCTTCTCCAATGGTTGTACAACAGCACGCAGTCGTGCATCATAAAGTGCAAATCAATCGCGCTCGTTTCTTTCGTGCGCCAGTTCCTTCTTGGTCAGCTTTCTCCGGAATGGCGAGTCGCGATTTCATTACTACTGGATCGTTGCAAACGTAATAGCACCCTAATAATTGGTTAATCAACACGCCTGGTCTAAAATCAGTATTATGTCAGGCAGGATGGGCC
>NZ_ASSD01000348.1 GCF_000520715.1 Paenibacillus zanthoxyli JH29 | reverse complement strand
CAGTAGATTTTCTAAACGCCCTTACGGACGCACATTTCGCTCATTTGGTCTCCCTCCCCCTATTGATATCGGTAATATGCCGCGCAAGTCCCCTCGCTCGACACCATACAGGAACCGACCGGGGTTTCGGGCATGCATGCTTTTCCAAACAACTTGCAATCGGATGGGAGACATTTTCCTTTCAAAATATCACCGCAGCGGCAGCCGCGCGCTTCCTCGTCCCGCTCCTCCACGGAGCCGTTTATCAGGCTCCACGCATCAAAGGATCTGTATTTCTCGCGCAGCCGCAGACCGGAGCCCGGGATCTGACCGAGTCCCCGCCATACGGCATCCGAAGGCTCGAATACCTCATCTATTTTTCCCCGGGCAATTGGATTGCCACCCGGTTGAACAACCATGGAATACAAGTTGGCGACAGTGGCCTTGTCGTCCCGAATTTGCTCCAGCACGTAGAGGATCGAGCCCAAAATATCCGCCGGGTCGAACCCGGTGACGGCTCCCGGAATCCCATACGCCTTGGCCAGTTCCTCGTAGAGGCCGGAACCGATCACCGCGCTGACATGGCCGGGATACAGGAATCCGTCAACCGCGACTTCAGGGTCCGAAGACAGCAGGTGCATCGCCGCCGGAATCGTTTTATTCGCCGACAGGATCATGAAATTGTCAAGCCCCTGCTGCGCGGCTTCCAGAACCGCAATGGCCGTGACCGGAACCGTCGTCTCAAATCCGACAGACAGAAAGATGACGGTCTTGTCCGGATGCTGACGGGCGATATTAAGACTGTCCAGCGGGGAATAGACCATACGGATATCTCTGCCGAGCGCCTTCTCGGTCAGCAAGCTGACGCCCTTATACGGAATCCGCATCATGTCGCCGAAAGTGGCCACGATCGTGTTCTCTCTCCTGCAGAGCTCCAAGGCCGATTTCAGGTAAAAGCTCGGAGTTACGCAGACCGGACAGCCCGGTCCCGAAATGAGCTTAACGTTCGGCGGCAGCAATTCCCGAATCCCATAACGGGAGATCGCCATCGTATGGGTGCCGCATACCTCCATAATCGAAACGGGTCTGCCATTATAGCGCCGGATGGCCTTCACCAGACCTTCCGCCAACGTTTCATTTCTGAATGGTTCCAATTCACTAATCATGGATATTCCCCGCTAGCTGACGGAGCAGCTCCAGCGTCTCCATGGCTTCCTGTTTATCGATGATCGCAATCGCGCAGCCTGCATGAACGAGCAGATAATCTCCCACGTTCACCCGGTCAACCAGGGCAATGGACACTTCCCTCCGGATACCGGTAATATCGATCACCGCCCTGTCGCCGCTTACGCTTGCTACTTCTCCGGGTATTGCCAAACACATGATTCCTGCATCCCTTCCCATGTGAGATATTTGCCCAGCGCGATTGCCGCCTGACCCAGTGAAAGCCCCCCATCATTGGCAGGCACCTTGCTGTGGAGCCATACGCGAAATCCGCTGCGTTCCAATTCGTCGACCGTAAAAGCAAGCAGCAAGCGGTTTTGAAATACACCGCCGCTGAGCGCCACCTCATTCAGACCCCGTTCGGATCGAATCCGTCCGCAGACATCCGCTACAATGGCAGCCAATGTCCGGTGAAACTCTCCGGAAATTCCGGAAACGCTCATGCCGTCCCGAATTTCGCGAACCAGTTCCCGGATTAGCGGCGCAGTGCCGATCTCAAGCATGCCTTGCACAGTCTTCACTTCGTACGGATAAATCCGTTCCGTCTCCGGGTCCGCTGCGCTTTCCAAACGGATGGCCGCCTGGCCTTCGTACTCGGCATAATGGCATACGCCGGTCAGAGACGACACGGCGTCAAACAGCCTGCCGACGCTGCTCGTGAGCGGCGTGTTGATGCGCTGCAGGATTTGGCGTGTAACGATATCCCTTTTGTACGGCTCGATTGTATTCAGCCACTCAGCCGGCAGCTCCGCTGCATCGTCATTCAGAATATAGCTCAAAGCCATCCGCCAAGGCTCCTTGACACCCGCATCCCCGCCAGGGAGCGGCACATACCCGAACCGGGCTATACGCTCAAATCCGCCATAATCCCCGGCGAAAAACTCACCGCCCCAAATATGCCCGTCTTCGCCTAGTCCCGTGCCGTCGAAAGCGACTCCGATCACCGGACCGGAAACGCCGTTCTCCGCCATGCAGGAAGCGATATGGGCGTGATGATGCTGAACGGGGATCTGGACGATGTTCTTTTGTTCGGATGCATATTGGGAGGACCGGTACCCAGGATGCATGTCGAAGGCCAATACCCCGGCCTCAGCTGCGAAAATACGCCCAAAATGCTCCGCTCCGCCAATCAGGGAATCCAGCGTTTCCAGATTATCCAGATCGCCGATATGATGGCTGACAAAGGCTTTGCGGTCCTTGACCAAACAAAACGTATTCTTTAACTCTCCCCCCAAAGCCAGAATGGGAGGATTGCCGGACTTGCGCGGCTTCCCTTCCGCCGATTGGACGACAGCGGACAAGTCAATGGGAAAAGGGACGTATCCCCGCGACCTTCGAATGACGTACTCCCGTTCCCGAAACACACTGGTTACCGTATCGTCCGTCCGCATATGAATAGGCAGTTCCCCAACCAGGTAATAGTCGGCGATTTCTTGAAGAGCGGGTATTGCCTCCTCGTCGCGGTATACAATAGGTTCGCCGGAACGGTTGCCGCTCGTCATGACCGATAGCTCCAAACCTTCCTGAGACAACAAATGCTGGAGCGGCGTATACGGCAGCATCACGCCCAGCATGTTGTTGTCAGGGGAAAGGAAATCCGCCGCCGGAAGAAGACTTCGCGCTTCATTCTTCAACGGAAGCAGAACGATTGGCCGCCGAGGGCTCGTGAGAAGCTCCCGCTCCTTCTCCGTGACGTCACAGATGCGGAGAACCGTCTCCAACGTGTCCGCCATAACGGCGAACGGCTTGCCGTCCCTGCGCTTGCGCGCCCGCAGCTCCCGTACCGCCGCCTCCTGCGTCGCATCACAAGCAAGGTGATAGCCGCCAAGGCCCTTAACCGCCACAATGGCGCCCGACTTCAACCGCTCGGCAGCACATGAGACCGGGTCAACCGTATCCACTCTTTTGCCAGAAGCGTCCAGCAGATATACCTTCGGTCCGCACTTTGGACATGACACCGGCTGAGCATGAAACCGCCGATCCATCGGGTCATGGTATTCCTTCGCACAATCCTCGCACAGCTCGAAATCCCGGATCGTTGTATGCTTCCGATCGTATGGAACCTGAACCGTAATGGTAAACCGGGGCCCGCAGTTGGTACAGTTGATGTACGGATAGCGGAACCTCCGGTTGCCGGGGTCCTTCAACTCCGCAAGACAGTCTTCACAAACGCAAATATCCGGCGAGAGGTTCACCTCGTGAGAGGCCGCGCCAACGCTCTCTTTTATGCGGAATTCCGTGTATCCGATTGGGGAGTGCAGTTCCCAGGTTAGCTCCTCGATATGAGAGAGCGGCGGGGCGGACGTTCGCAATGAAGCCAAAAATGCATCGATGTCCGGCCTGCGGCCCTCCGCCTCCAGTCTGACGCCGCTTGCGTCATTCGTGACCCACCCTCCCAGATCATGCTGATGCGCAAGCCGGTAGACAAAAGGGCGGAATCCCACTCCCTGCACAACGCCCTTCACCTTGACATCCACCCGGATGACCTCAATCAACATAGCTTCTCGCCCTCATTCCTGGATGTCATAATGAAGCCGCCTCCCTGCGTTTTTCCATCCGTATGACGACTCTCAGGCTGATCTCGTAAATAAGAATCAAAGGAACGGCCAGCAGGATCACCGAGGTGATGTCAGACGCGAGCAATCCTTCCCCGATCAATATGGAGAACACAATGGAGAACCGCGCTTTTTTCATCCAGGAGGAACGCAGGAGCCCTAGCTTCCCGAGCGCGATCAGCGGAAAAGGAAGCATAAAGACAAGACCGAAAACGACGCACAGCATCGCAATGAAGGTGAGGTATTCCTCACCCGACAAGGCCGCCTTCATATAAGAGTTACCATATGTGAGAAGTGCGCGCAACACGGAAGGAACGACCACCGCATAACTGAGAACAACACCCAAAATGAAACTGGGAACCATATAAACCACCGCTGAAAGCAGCGCTTTTCGTTCCTTGGCGGTGAGACCGGGACCGATAAAAGCAAACAGCTGGTAACCGATGAACGGGGACAGCGCGACGAGCGACGCAATAAAAGACAGCTTGACCCTAAGAACAAAAGCTCCGGTTAACGAAAAAAAAGCCAGATCCAGGTCCTCGTTCCCGGCGAATCTTTTTAGAATCTCCACAATCAGGAACGCTTTCGTATAAATGACGGCAGTCAGAATGAGGAGGGAAGCCACGGTTACAATCAATCTTCTGCGCAGCTCCGCCAAATGCTCGAGCACCGGTTGATCCGTATCTTGCCGCACACGGTTTTGATTAATCATGGGTAGTCACACGCTTCGTCCCTGGCATGCCCTTTCGCTCCAGAAGGTAAATCATCCAAATACTGATTTCGTACAGTGCCGCCACCGGTATCGATTCTGCCAGCAGCGAGAACGCATCGGGGGTTGGAGACAATATCGCCAGGATGATCACAATTCCCAGTACCGCGAATTTCCGTTTTTTCATCAGCATCTTGGAATGAACCAGCCCAATTCTCGACAGTGCAACCATCACGATCGGCAGTTCAAACACCAGGGCCACCGAGATCAAAAAGAATGCCATAAACGATACATAAGCACTCCCGGAAATCATCGGCCTCAGAACCCCTTGTCCGCTCTTGATCAGAAAGTCGACGGTGTTCGGCAAAATAAACTCGTAGGCAAATGCGATCCCCCCCGCAAACAGAACGACAGCGAACGGAATGGCCAAAAAATAAATCTTGAGACGAATGCCGCGTCCCAGCAAGGGGGCGAACATGGATACGAGCAGGCAGGCCAGAACGGGAAAAGAAGCTGCAATCCCTCCGAACATCGCCACCTTCAGCTTCGTCATCACACCGTCCACAGGCGTCATAAAGAACAGCGGCTGATCCTGAAGCGGCCGGCATAACAGTTTCAGAAGCGGGTCCGACACTGCATATACGGCCGTCGCCGCGACGATGACAATGAGCACTCCGGCTATGATGCGAACGCGGAATTTCCCCAGCCAGCGGACGGCGCTAACGATATTTTCGCTCTCCCACATCAGTATTCACCGATGAGACGATTACGACTTGACTTCATTGGTTTCTTGAGTAACGGCTGCTTGAACCGGAACAGAGGCAGCTTGAATCGGAACAGGCTCGTTAGTGGCGGTTGAAGCGGCAGCCTCGCCGGTTAACTCCTTGGACGCTTTCCGGAATTCAGAGAAGGCTTTCCCGATGGCTCCGCCCACGGAGGGAAGCTTGCCGGGACCGAACACAATTAACGCGATGACCAAAATAACAATAAGTTCGCCAAAACCAATATGAGGCATAGGTAACACTCTCCTTTTTTATACTGGATTCGAAATCGAGATCTTTTCCTTCAACCAGGAGCACAGCTCATCAATCCCCTGGCCGGTCACGCAGGAAGTTTCAATAATATTCGCTTTCGGATTGATTTCCTGTATATCCTTGTGGAATTCATCCTTGTTAAAGTTCGTATAGGGTACCAAATCGACTTTATTCAAAATGACAATTTCGGACTTTTCAAACATTCTCGGATATTTCAGCGGTTTGTCGTTTCCTTCCGTCGTGCTTAATACGGTGATGATCAGATCCTCCCCCAATTCGAAGGACGCGGGACAAATCAGGTTGCCGACATTCTCGATGATCAGCAGGTTCGTCTCATCCAAGTTCAAATGGCTTAAGGCGTTCCGGATCATCTGTCCGTCCAGGTGACACCCGCCCTCGGTGTTGATTTGCACGACCTGCACGCCGTGGGCCTCGATTCTTTCGGCATCTTTTGTCGTATAGAGGTCACCCTCGATCACCGCAATCTTCACTTCATCCTTAAGCTTCGCGATCACTTTCTCCAGAATGGAAGTTTTGCCCGATCCGGGCGAGCTCATCAGATTGATAACATACAGGCCCTTCTCGTCCATCAGCTTCTTGTTCTGCTGCGTCAGCTCGTCATTCACCTTCAAGATGTTGGTAACGACTTTAATGCTGCTCATTTAATCACCCTCCATCGTATCGATATACAGCTCATAACCTGTAAGGACCTGATTGTCCAGCCCGCCGCACGAAGGACACACGGGATGGGAATAACGGATGGGAAACGTAATGTCACAGCTCCCGCATGAGGCTGTTGCTTCCACCTGTTCGATGATAAAATCCGACCCTTCGGCAATCGTACCCTGCGATGCGTTCTGAAAAACGAATTGCATGGCATCGGGAAGGGCCCCCGACAGTTCTCCCACCTTGGCCGTGATGCGTTTGATTTTGGTTAAATGATGCTCTTCGGCTTTCGCGAGGATCAATTCCAAGGCGCTTTCTACAATAGCCGCTTCATGCAAAGTTCGTCTCCTCCTGACTTACGAAGCCCAACTCTTGCTTAAGAAGCTCAATGATGTCGGGAATCTTGCTTCTCATGAGATCCGACATTTCGAGTTCAAAGCCAATCTCCTGCGGCTCAATGCCGAATATGATGACATCTGGAGCGGCGCCGAGCATGCGGGCCATCTTGACCACATCCAAAATCTGAACATCGTGAATGGATAGATTCCCCTTCTCGTAGCCCGCAAGATCCTCCGGTCTGATCCGGTAAATCGTTCCGGGCTCCAAGCCGGCCCTGAGCGCATCGATCACAATAATTTTCCGGTACTCCAGAAAATAGCTCAGCATGGCCAGGGTGGAAGTCCCCCCATCCACCAGTTCAACCGTGGACGGGAGGTCTTCTTTCTCCAACTCGCGGATCGTATGGACGCCGATGCCGTCATCCTTCAGGAGTATGTTGCCGATTCCAATGACCGCGGTTTCCTTCATCGTTATTTGCCAAGAGGCTGGACGACAAATTTGGACATTTCCACGCCGTCTGGGGACATGACATGCACAGAACAACCGGTGCAGGGGTCAAAGGAATGCACAATGCGAAGCAGCTCCACAGGCTGCGCCGGGTCTGCCACATGGGTGCCAATCAGCGCTTTTTCCACAGGACCCGGGTTGCCGGAATCGTCCATCGGGGAAGCGTTCCAGCAGGTTGGTGTAATGATTTGGTATTTGGAAATTTTGGAGCTGGATACCGATAACCAATGGCCAATTGCGCCCCGAGGAGCTTCCGTTAATCCGGCGGCGCTGCCCGATACCGGATCGCCGATATTCGTAAAGCCGCTGGCCCCTGGTGTCAATTGATTCAGCCAAGTCTGCATATTGCTTACGAGTTTGGCCATCTCCACGTAGCGCGCCATATGCCGGTCCATAACGGATACGCCCCTGCGATAGTCGCCGCTTACCCATGCTCTGGCCAGCGGCCCCGCTTCAAAAGCCGTATTGTTGTACCGGGGGGATTTCAACCAGGTGTAAGCTCCGCTCTTTCCGTAGCTCGCCGTTGTGGTGCCGCTTGCCGGAGCTTGTCCGCTTGGAGAGGAGTAATACGAATATTTATTGTATTCCTTAATATTCGCTTCGTTGAATGTGCCGACGGTTCCGCCTGTGACAGTGCCCGCAGGGAATAACAAGCCGCCGGAAGTATTCGTGTCAAATGCGCCGAAGGTGATCAGGTTGCCGTACCCTGTGCCCACGTTGTAGTAATCGTTGTAAGCCGAAGCCAGCATGTTAACGTCAGATTGATAAGTACTGGAAATGAAGGACTGAATATCGTTCAAATAGTTTCTGAAGTTGGTGATTTCCGTTGCCGAAGGCAGGGCCGTTACACCGCCCGGAACAATATTCGCAGCATGGGGAAGCTTACCGCTGAAGATGGCCGCCATTTCGTTGGCCTTTCTGCGGATTTGCAGCGCTGAAATATAGTGATCCGTCAGCGTTTGGGTATCGGCGGCACTGAACCTTAGATCCTGCGTATAGCCTCCCGTCCATGGGCTCATCTGCGGACCTTGAATATAGTCCAGTAACGATAAATGGTAAAAATGCGTGATGCCGCTGTCCAGGAAATTCGCCCCTTGAATCAGATTCCGAAGCATCAGTCCCTGGAGATTGGGTTTAAAGCCAAGTATTTTCTCAACCGCCTTTGCAGAAGCAACAGCCTGAGGGACCGGGCATACCCCGCAAATTCGCTGAGTCAGGAAAGAAGCATCCCGTGGAGGCCGGTTCAACAGCATGTTCTCAAAATCCCGGAACAGCATTCCGGCGACGGTGGCGGAAGCAACCGCATTATTTGCGTCCAGCGTGACTTCGACCTTCAAATGTCCTTCCAGACGAGTTACTGGATCCAGTTTAATTGTACTCATTATCATTCACCCTTTCTTAGTCGCCGCTTAAACGGTAATGAGCGGATTTAGCGGGAATGCAGGTGCTGTGCAACCGATGCACGGGTAGTCCGATTGGATGCACCAGCCTTGTTGGTTGTTCCACTTGAGCGACGGGCATGGCGATTGGTTAAAGGGACCTTTGCAGCCGACAGCCTTATAGCAGCCATAGATTCCAGGCTGGGAGACCTGGGTTTGTCCTCTTCTCGGGCAAACACTATGTATGCTAGTGCCGAAATATTTACTCGGGCGGCCGTTATTGTCGAGAGAAGGTACGCCAGTCAAGATTAAATCAAGCAGCGTCTGCACCATTACCGTCGCATTCACGGGACACCCTGCCAAATTGACGACCGGGTTCGCGGTTTGGCTGCCCAGCAGCGACTTCACGG
>NZ_ASSD01000347.1 GCF_000520715.1 Paenibacillus zanthoxyli JH29 | reverse complement strand
GAGGAAATTCGACACTTTTTCTCCTTTCCGCAATTACAGAACTGCATTATAATGGGTCTATGACGAAGAACGTCCTGTTTCACTCAACCGAGTGAGCCGGGGCGTTTTTATTTTAGGGAGGAAAAAATGGACTTTAACGAAGCCTATCAGCAGTTTATTCATTATCATCTTGCACACCGGACAGGAGAACGCCAATCCAGGTTGAAAAGGGGGCATCTGCACGCTGAATCGCTGTTTCTGGAAAAGGTCTGGTGGCCTTTGATGGGCCAAATGAATGATCTGCATCCGGAGTATGAAGTGTTGGATTGGCGGGGCAGGTCTTATTTTGCCGACTTTGCCTGGCTCCCAGGATATACCAAGCTGATTATAGAAATCAAAGGATTTGGCCCGCATGTGCGCGATATGGACCGAATGAAGTATTGCAATGAATTGAACCGGGAGACCTTTCTGCACGCTATGGGATACCAGGTGATTTCCTTTGCCTATGACGATATTGAACAGCGTCCGCAGTTATGTATCACCTTGCTGCGCATGGTCCTGAGCCGCTACCGGCCATCAGCTGCTCCCGTCTCCAGAGCGGTGCTGGCCGAAAAAGAGGTACTCCGGCTTGCCGTTCACGCCGCCAAACCTCTACGGCCGGTGGATGTCGCCCGGCATTTTGAAGTAGACTCCAAGACGGCTGTGCTTATGCTGAAAAAACTGTGCGCCAAACGCTTACTGAACCCTGTCCGTCGCGGCAAAAGTGAACGGGCAGTCGGCTATGAACTGTCTAATAGCGTTCTTGACTATTACCTGTAACGGAAATTCTCCGGCTTAATTCTCATATTTCATCCAAAAAAGTA
>NZ_ASSD01000346.1 GCF_000520715.1 Paenibacillus zanthoxyli JH29 | reverse complement strand
CACAAAGTCAAAAGCTAACCTTTTTCAGTGGCCTCCGTAATAGCCTTGGGTTTTTCTTTTCTTCGTAACGCCTTCTTTCTTTTCGATTATAGAGTCTATATAGTCGTAACTCATGGACGAGATTCACCGGTACATTCACTTTTATAATCACCAGCGTTTTCAATAGAAATTAAGCAACCTTGCCCGGTGGAATACCGAACTAAGGCTGCTTAATCTGCCTATTTTATTTCTGTCTACTTGATTGGGGTAAGTTCAGGACTTTATTTTCTTGTCCATGGTTGCCGCTATTTCTAATTTTGGGCTCAGTCTATAACTTTATTTACTCCAGGCAGCTCGTACTCACTTCACAACAACAGGTAATTAGTCCATATGTGCTTTACATTAAGCAAATATGTGGTATTAACCAGTTACATAGTAGAGAGAATTCCAATCAATATATCAATATATCAATATATCAATATATCA
>NZ_ASSD01000345.1 GCF_000520715.1 Paenibacillus zanthoxyli JH29 | reverse complement strand
CCTCCTCGTATAGTATCTTTAGAACTTTCTTTTGAGACAATTTCCAGTCCCCTAGGGGGCTGGCGATTGCTGGAATAATTTCCAGCAACTCGTACCTTGAAAATCGAATCAGGGACTGGACTTTCCGGCATGCCTCTGGAAAATGAATCTTAGGGTTCATTCGGGGAAATTCTTTCGCCTCCCGTAGCCTCGTCTACTCCTTAAGTCTGTTTCTCCGGTACGCGTCTGAGCTTCTTACCCGCTGGCTGTTCCCTTCGGCAACCCATGCCTGGCTTTGAGCAGAACCAGGGCAGCTCATGGATCGAAGCGTGTTCTCATATGCGAGGGTGACTGATCTGCGCGTGCGCCGGAGGCATCCCGGAGCGTCCATTCCCTGAATCCCTTAATGAAAGGAGGAATTCCACTTGAAACTTTTTGTCGGAATTGACGTGAGTTCGCAAGAACTCGAAACGTGCTTCATGAACTCGGACGGCGATAAGCTTGAATCGTTTAGGGTCAAAAACAACCTCTACGGCGCTTCCCATCTTCGCGACCGCATCGTTGCCACAGCGGACAAGCTTGTTGTTTCTGAGATTCATATTGGCCTTGAGGCCACTTCCGTTTACAGTTGGCACCCGGCCATGTATCTTCATCAAGATCCATCGCTGCGTGAGCGCAAGGCCAAGGTGTTTACCCTTAATCCCAAGCTCATCAGCAAGTTCCGGGAAGCGTACGCTGACATGGACAAAACCGACCGGATTGACGCCTGGATCATCGCGGATCGCTTGCGTTTCGGACGCCTGACGACCACGATTATCATGCAGGAACAGTACGTCGCGCTCCAGCGTCTCACACGCATGCGGTTTCACTTGGTCCACAATCTGGCTCGTGAGAAGCAATACTTTTTGCAGAACTTGTTCTACAAGTGCAACGCCTTTACGACCGAGGTTGACAGTTCTGTATTCGGTCACGCCCTCATGGAGATGCTTTCCGAGAAGTTCAGTCTCGACGACATCGCCGAGATGGATATTGCCGATCTGGCCGACTATTTGCGAGATAAGGGGCGCAATCGTTTTCCCGACCCTGAGCGCGTCGCCCGCTGTATCCAACAGGCTGCTCGCGCTTCCTATCGCTTGGCCAAGGTCGTGGAGGACTCCATTGACCTCGTGCTCGGCACGTCCATCGAGTCCATCCGCAGCATCCAGAAACAACTTAAGGATCTCGACAAGGCCATTGAACGTATTCTGAACGGCATCCAGGGTGCCCAGTGCCTCTTGTCAGTGCCCGGTATCGGCAAGGTCTACGCTGCCGGCCTGCTTGGTGAACTAGGCGACATTGAACGATTCAAGGATCAAGCCGCCATTGCGAAATATGCAGGTCTGACTTGGCGCAGACACCAATCCGGCGGCTTCGAGGCAGAGAACACGACTAGAATGAAGTCCGGCAACCGATTCCTACGCTACTACCTTGTTGAAGCTGCCAACTCGGTCCGTTTACGCGATGAGGAATTCGGCGAGTACTACCGGAAGAAATATAACGAAGTACCCAAAAATCAACACAAGCGTGCCCTCGTCTTAACGGCAAGAAAACTCGTGCGTCTGGTCGATGTGCTGCTACGCAACGGCCAACTTTATACGCCTCGAAGGAAGGTGAATCACGCGAAGGATTAACGCCTCCTTTGCCAAAGTCCTTATGGATTCCCAGTAAAATTCTGTAATATAACTGGATTTTCAGCTGGGCTTGCTTAGATGTGCTCATTTTTCCTGACGCATAGGATCTATACGCTTGAGAATTTCCAATTCGTAAGAATCAGGAACTTGACATCATACCGCTGGACTT
>NZ_ASSD01000344.1 GCF_000520715.1 Paenibacillus zanthoxyli JH29 | reverse complement strand
CCGGAGCCGCTGATGGGGCCGCGCCCTCAGCGGGCAATGGAGGAGCGGAGATGCCTTTCCTATCTAAGCCGCTCACCATTCTCGTAGACAAGCAAAAACACCGCTTGGCGGTGACCAGCGGCGGAATCATTATTCGGAGCTATGGAGTGGGCCTTGGAGGAACCCGGACGCCGGAAGGCAGCTTCGTAATCACCGACAAGGTTGTGAATCCAAACGGCCATGACAACGGGGAGTTCGGCAGCAGGGGAATGCAGCTCTCTGACACCAATTACGCCATTCACGGTACCAATGAACCGGAAAGCGTGGGCAAGGATGAATCATTGGGCTGTATCCGGATGAAGCGAAGCGATATTGAGGAACTGTTCGATCTTGTCCCTAAAGGAACAAAGGTGCAAATTACCGGAGGGGGTCTTCTGCCTGGTGTAACGCAGGGTTCAGAGAACCCGTTCTCCCTGAAAGCCGCCGGGAACCAGACCAACCCCCGCAAACAATACCATTGGCTGAATTAACTGCCTGTTACAATAAAGAGGACGATGAAAATAATGACAAGCAGCGCAATGCTGGCGCCGATCCACACAATGGCTTTGCGGTTGACCTCTTCTTTTTTCTGCTGTATTGTAGGCGGTTTGCGTTTGGTTGACATGTGAATCGACCATCCTTTTCTCTTATATCTGGATTTCCCTGTGCTCTTCTATTGTAATGCGTTTACAAAAAAAATACTATACTCCCCGTCCATCCCGCTTTTCGCGAAAAAGGTTAAAACTTTTCTTTTCCCGCGGAAAAGGCTAAAATTATAATGAAACTTTATGCCTGAAGGAGCGAGAATGGTGCTGTATCGAAATATTGCGAAACCTGTTTTCTTCAAAATGGACCCGGAAGCCGCACACCATCTCGTCATCGGGGGACTTGAAAAAGCAGCCGCCCTGCCGGGCGGACGCTCCGCCTTGCGCCTGATGTACGGCGTCCCGGAGACGCCGGAGCTGGCTGTAGACCTGTTCGGACTTCATTTTCATTCGCCCGTTGGGCTTGCGGCCGGATTAGATAAGAATGCCCAGGCGATCCCCGGATTTTCGTCAATCGGCTTTGGCTTTATGGAGGTCGGTACGGTGACTCCGAAGGGCCAGCCGGGGAACGAGCAGCCAAGGCTGTTCCGGCTTCCGCCTGATGAAGCGCTCATCAACCGGATGGGCTTCAATAATGAAGGCGCGGAAGTGATGGCGCGGCGCCTCAAGGCGGAGACTAGACGGACCATTCCGGTCGCGGTCAATATCGGACGGAATAAGACGACTGCCAACGAAGCCGCGCATGAGGATTACCGGAAGTGCATTCGGACGCTGTATCCGTACGGTGATTTTTTTGTGGTTAATATCAGTTCTCCGAATACGCCGGATTTACGCAGTCTCCAGTACGGAAGCGAACTGTCCCATTTGCTGTCGGAAGTTAAGCAGGAGATGGAGCTCCAGCGCGGGTCAAGCGGCGTCCGAAAGAGCATTTTGGTCAAGATTGCTCCGGACATCAGCCCAGCTGAGCTTGAATATATGGTGCATACGCTGACAGAAGCGGGAATGGATGGTATCATAGCTACCAACACGACGGTTCGGCGCGAGGGACTTACCCATGAAAGCGCGTTAGAAACCGGCGGACTCAGCGGAAAGCCGCTTAGGGACAGATCGACGGAGATTATCTCCGCGATCTACCGGCAGACGAACGGAAAGCTGCCGATTATCGGTTCGGGCGGCATTTTCTCCGCCCAGGATACCTATGACAAAATCCGGGCGGGCGCAAGCCTGGTCGAAATCTATACGGCTCTCATTTACGAAGGGCCGGAGGTGAACCGCAGGATACATGCCGGGCTGCGGAATCTCCTGAGAAGGGACGGCTTTCGGCATATCTCCGAAGCGGTGGGCGCGGACGTTCAAATATAAGGAAGTATAAGCTTCGCGCTTATCCTTGACCTGATATTTTTACAAGAAACGGATGCCTGCCTCTTCAAGAGGACGGCAGCCGTTTCTTCTTAGCTGACGGCGGAGATGAAAGGACAGGAGGAAGGACGATGGACGGCAGAGATTGGGGCACTTTTATGCTTCCATATGAACAGACAGTGGAAGAACTCAAGGTCAAATTCAAAACAATGCGCGCGGAGCTGAAGAAGCGCGAGGAATATACGCCGATTGAATTCGTAACCGGGCGGGTGAAGCGCCTGTCCAGCATTCTGGAGAAGGCGAAGCGCCTAAATGTGCGGATGGAGGATCTGGAGCAGGGGATTGAGGATATTGCGGGTATCCGGATCATGTGCCAGTTCGTGGAAGATATCCGGCGTGTGGCCGAGTTTATCCGCGCCCGCAAAGACCTTGAAGTGGTATATGAGAAAGACTATATTACCAATTACAAGGAGAGCGGCTATCGCAGCTTCCACATGATCATCAGGTACCCGGTCCAGACCGCCCTTGGGCTAAAGATCGTCCTGGCCGAAATTCAGATCCGCACGCTGGCAATGAATTTCTGGGCGACCATCGAGCACTCCCTGAATTATAAATACCGGGAAAGCCTGCCGGATGAAATCAGGCTGCGCCTGAAGACAGCGGCGGAGGCCGCATCCATTCTGGATAGCGAAATGTCCAGCATCCGGGAAGAAATACTGGAAGCGCAGAAGACGTTCGAGGAAAATTCCAACACGACGACCCAGGTGCTTCATGCGATACATCAATTGTATTTCTACCATCTTGTCAATGAAGCGATCCGCAGCCAGGAAGAGTTCAACCAGATTTGGCAGCGCCAGGACATGGAAGCGATGAAGGAACTGCTCGTACGTGTGCGCGGAATGATTTCCCAAGCGAAGAAAGGCAATTTGCCGGATGGGTTATGAACCTCTATATGTCGCTTATCTGGTCTACTTCAATCGGGACCGCGATTATTTCGAATGTCACGAGGTTCTCGAAGAGCTGTGGCTCTCCAAGGACCGCGACCCGCTGTATAAGGCGCTGCTACAGATCGCCGTGGGGCTGTATCATTACCGTAATGGCAATACGCGCGGCGCAATTATCATGCTGGAAGGAGCAGCGGCGAAGCTTCGGGAATATCCGGAGGTTACGCTGGGCATTCATCTTGGTAAACTGGTCCGAGAGGCGGAAGACTATGTTCGGCAGTTAAGGGAGTATGACGATCTGGCCTATTACGATTTGACGATCGATATCGTGGACGGGGAGCTGTCGGAGGCGGTTCAGGCCGCTTTGCCGGATATCAAGCCGAACATCCCCCAGCGGCGGGGACCCCGTAGAGAGTCCTGCGGCCGCTGAATCGGGCATGTGCTTATAAATTACGGCTCAGGAACACCCGCAGGGGTGTTCCTGAGCCATTCAACCCCTATATAGGATAATCGGGAGGACGGCAGCATGGCGGTACAACTTCCGCACTCCTTCTCCGAGCGGATGAAGGAGCTGCTGGGACGGGAATATGAAGCATTTTTGGAGACCTATGGGGAGATCCCGCATACGGGCATCCGTGTTAATACGCTAAAGATTACGGTGGATGAGATCCAGCGGATCTCACCTTACCTCATGGAGCCGATCCCCTGGTGCTCCACGGGCTTTTATACAATCGAAGGCGCCAGACCCGGCAAGCATCCTTACTATCACGCCGGGCTTTACTATATTCAGGAGCCGAGCGCCATGGCGCCTGTCGAGCTGCTCGGCGTCCTTCCCGGCGAACGAGTGCTGGATTTATGCGCCGCACCCGGCGGCAAGTCAACGCAGATCGCCGCCAAGCTTCAAGGACAGGGAATGCTGATCAGCAATGATCTGCATCCTGAGCGGACCAAGGCTCTAGCCAAGAACCTGGAGCTGTGCGGCGCGAGAAACGCGGTCGTCCTTAACGAGAGCCCGGAGCGAATCGCTGCGGCATTCCCGGGATTTTTCGACCGCATCTTAATTGATGCGCCATGCTCGGGCGAAGGCATGTTCCGCAAGGACGAGGATATGGTCCGGCAGTGGGATGAGAATACGCCAGCTAAGTATGCCGGCATGCAGCGGGAGATTTTGCGGGCGGCGGCGCTGGCGCTTAGACCTGGGGGGACGCTGGTTTATTCGACCTGCACCTTCTCGCCGGAGGAGAATGAAGGGAGCATCGCCGAATTTCTTGCCGCACATCCACAGTTCTCGATCGTTCCAGCTCATGGCACAGGCTCTTTTTCCCCGGGGCTGGAACCGCTTCCGGGTACGGCCCGCTTATGGCCCCATAAAGTGAAGGGCGAGGGGCATTTTATTGCCGTCTTAAGACATAATGGAAAGCCGGAAGAGGAGATTGAGGAAGGAGCGCGGTCTGAGAGCGGCGGCAAGTCTCTGCCGGCCGTGCCGCGC
>NZ_ASSD01000343.1 GCF_000520715.1 Paenibacillus zanthoxyli JH29 | reverse complement strand
ATGCTATGTGGTTGTTGGTTATTTCACGGATTCAGGTGATTGGCTTCACAATAATTTTTTACAAATAATTGATATTATAGAAACATATAAGTGTAATTTACGTCTCTTCTTAAGAAAGAAAACTTTGGAGGGGATTTACATGAAAAGTACAATAAAAGTAGGATTAGCAGGATTGGTTTTGACTGTTGTATTTAGTGCTGGAGCTTACGCAGCGACTACAGTTCCAAAAATATTTGTTAACAGTAATCAAGTCAAAACCAGTGTACAGCCTAAAATTATTGATGGCTCTGTTTATGTTCCAATACGGGTAATCTCTGAAGGACTTGGGGTTGATATCCAATGGGATAATAAGAACAAGACCGTGTACGTAGAGTCTGATCCAAACTTTAAGCTGGAAGATAGCAGTGTCCAATATGTTTCGGAGCGGAATTTGGCTTATAAGTGGATCATGGCCTATGACGAGAGAAATCACCAAGGGGTGCTTGATCTAGTTACCTCTAATTTCACGACTGATATCTACAATGAAAGTTTTCCTACCGGCACTTACAATTTGGCGAGCATTGTTGATATAAAAGCTGTCGCGCGCGCAACCAACGGCCTTACCGTGAGAATTGTTCAACGTGTAACTGCAGAAGATGATTATAAAGTTAAAGTGGAAAAATGGAATTTTATTTTTGAGGAAGGTAAAATAAAGTCGGTGAAGGTCGTGCCAAACTCCGCTAAATATTTGAATCGTTATACAGTGTTTCCAGGAGCAAGTTTTGGGATGTGAAATATGGTATTAATTGTGAGTGAATAATGAAAATTGTCGCATAGGATAATCCCTGTGGCTTTTGGTTTCTTAATTAATAGCTGGTCAATGGCTATGTTTCAAATGCCTTTTAGTTTTATTAGGTCAGCCAGAAACTTCTGGTTGGCCTAATTTTGTAGGTGAATTAAGATGGCGGTAGCCAGGAGAACTTGGAACATCGTAGGAGTGCAGGCGAATACACCAAAGAGTGGAGGAAGTTATGGAACCGGTGATTGGAGTGGATGTTTTTTGTTGCCAAGAGTTGCATAAAGGGGCATATTCGGGGTACGATTTTTAAAGGGTTTCAGGGATTTGGAAATGGCTGCCGTCAAATGGATATAATACTCACGACAGCCGTATTTTCTGGCCCGTAAAGGGCGAAGACCCGGCTTATGCAACCAAAGGCAGGTAGAGATATGCATGTACACAAACCAAGATTAGAACAATTAAAATTGATAAGGCTGCTGGCGTCCATTTATCGCATCAAGGCGGTACGGGTGCTTGTCCCGGTGATGATTATCGCACTTGTGTATTGGGAAGGGCAGCATGAACTGAAAGGAGTCCGGCTTGCCAAGACGCTGCGGGAGCTCAGGCTAATTCCGGCGCAGGGTATTATGCAGATGATGGCAACGGCGCTGGCGGCGGTTGCGGCGATGAGCGCTTACGATTTTCTGATCCGGGCCCATTATCGGATGAAAATCGGGGTTTGGAGCACCTTCCGTTATTCGTGGATTGCCAATACCTTTAATAATTTGATCGGATTTGCCGGTCTGGCCGGAGTCGGCCTACGAACGCTGCTCTATAAAAAAAGCGGAGTACCCGCAGCGGTTCTGACACCGGCGATCGTTTTTTTGTCTCCGCTGATGATTACGGGCCTGTCGCTGCTGTCCTGGGCCAGCATTTTCGGCATTCTGCCGGCGGAGGGGCTGCTGCGCGAGCACCGCTGGCTTGTATTCGCCGTCTGGGGCATGGCGCTGTATCTGCCTTTCTTTATCATGCTGCAGCGCTCCTCGCTGTTCGCCAAATGGATCAACCGGGGAGAAGGGAAAACACCGTGGATGACGGTATACGCCTCGGTGGGCTCCTCGCTGCTGGAATGGATAAGCGCTGGAATTACCTTTTCGGTGATCGCGGAGCATATTTTGGGCGGCGTTCCTTTTCAGCCGATGATGAGTCTCTATGTGATCGCGGCGATTGCGGGCATACTCAGCATGGCTCCGGGGGGGATCGGCGCATTCGATCTGATCGCGCTGCTGGGAATTCAGCAGATGGGATATTCCAGCGAACGGGCGATGGCTGTGCTCGTCATTTTCCGGCTGTTCTATTTTGTCATTCCATGGCTGATCGGGCTTGTGCTGGCTGCGCTCGAAATCGGACAGCAGGGCATACGGCTGCTGCGCAGCTCGGCGCTGGAAACGCCCCTTAATACTTGGCAGAGGATTTGGACTTGGCCTGGACAATATACCTTCCTTAGCGATCTTGGCGTGTGGGCGCTCGGCAAGCTTGTGCTTGCAGCCGGCCTTCTTCTGCTGTTGTCGGCGGCTACGCCCGAGCTGCTGTACCGTCTGCGCTTCATGGAGGAGCTGTTGTCGCTTCCAATCATGCGGGTATCCCATCATTTAGCCGTTGTCATCGGTTTTATGCTGGTGCTGCTGTCCCGGGGCATTTCGCTGCGTATCCGCAGAGCTTATATCTGGTCAAGCATTACGCTGGCTCTTGGCGCCGTGTTTGCCTTCATCAAGGGGTTTGATTACGAAGAGGCGCTCTTTTTGCTGTTTGTGGCCTTCCTTCTATGGATTTCAAGGGCGCGTTTCTACCGGGTCAGCGCGCCGATTTCGCGGCAAAGCCTGCTATGGTGGCTGCTGCTGACTTCCGGTATCGCCCTGAGCTACTATCTGCTGGCAAGCTACTCGCATCGCGGCTTCTTTAAAGC
>NZ_ASSD01000342.1 GCF_000520715.1 Paenibacillus zanthoxyli JH29 | reverse complement strand
CGAACGGATGCAGTCCTGTCCCATACATAATAGAGATCCACCTTGATCCCCTGAGCGAGCAGCCGGGAGATTGTCAATGCGGCTTCCCGGTCCGGGCGGCCGGTGATCACCGCAATGCTCATGCCCGGAATGCACTGCCGCGAGGCGTCTTCCAGCAGCCTTGCCAGCGTACGCGCTCCATCCGGCGCCACATCGGCAAGCGTATCCAGCACTCTGGCCGGGATGATGCCCATTCCCTCGTATCTTGCCATTCCTTCCGGCCAGCCGCCGGTGAACAATTGAGCGTAGGAGCCTGCGCGTTCCGCAGTAAGCAGCAGACCCAAGGCGGCCGAGACGGCCAGCTCGAAGGCCGGTGTTCCCGGCAAACGGCTTCCCCGGGAAGGGAGCGCTTCCCACGGCGTTTCATAGGAAGCCGGGCAGTTGTCCAGGACGACGCAGAACATGCGCCCTTTCTCCCTCTCGGGAACGCGGCTTTGCAGGAAGCCGCACCGGGCCGTATTTTTCCAGTGCACCCGGTTCATCGGATCTCCAGGCTGATAATTTCGGATATCCGACTCTTCCTCCGCTCCCTTCCATTTCCGACTCATGGCTGAGACTATCCCTGGTCCGGCGGCGGAATCGGCGGGGATCGCTCCGCAATACAGCGGTGCCGGCAGCACTTTAAAGTCACGGTTCCCCTCGGGAGCGCTTGTTCCGGTGAACCAACCCGGCAAATCTCCCCAGGTGACGCGGCAGGAACGCAGCTGCTGGCGGCCCCGGGGGAGCCGTTCCAGATTATAGGCGTATTGAAATGAACGCCGGAATCCGGGGAACAGCAGCAGACGATGATCCCCGCAGGTCCAATGCTCTTCAATCATCATCCAGGGAATCGGCAGCCGGCAGCGAAAACGGAGAACAACCGTTACCAGCACGCTGTTCCCCGCCGTCGGCTGAACCGGAGAAAGCGTCCGGACGAGCTCAAATTTACTAGGGCCGAGAACCTGCAGCAAGAGCCCGCCAAACATGACCAACCCGATAAATATTAGGATAAACAGCAGGGCAGAGCCGCCAAGCCAGCCGTACAGCCCTGAGATGATGCCCATTGCGGCCAGCGCCCGCGCCCATTGACCGGGCAGATTCGGATTCGGAGAGACGGCAGGGCTATCGGGCCTGCGGATTGGTTTCGTCAATGGACATCCTTCCTTTTCCTTAGGGATTTGTCATTATTATTCCCATGAAAAGGAAAAGACAGACCTTGCGATATTCCCGGTGTTCGTGTATGCGGCTTTAGGACGCTTTTACCCTCCGTTCTTCCGGAACCGATGTCGCTCCCAGCAGGCGATGTCCAGCGGACTCCAGCAAATCCCTCAGCGGCAGCCAGATGGCGCCGCCTCGAAGAGTAACTTCCGAGGCGACTGCTCCCCGGTCCCCGTCCCCAGCGGTAAAGGCGAGTCCGCCGCCATCCGTATCCGCTGTTATTGTCCGCCCATTCAGCACCGCCAGGCCGCTGTGAGTACCGATATCCCAGCTCACCTG
>NZ_ASSD01000341.1 GCF_000520715.1 Paenibacillus zanthoxyli JH29 | reverse complement strand
TCACGTGATCGAGCGAACCATGGAAGCGGACGGGCAACTTCTGCTGACGCCTCGGATTGAGACGCAAGTGTTTTTTACCACACTGACGTGTTCGCCATGGCAAGTGCTCCAGTTCTACCGGGACCATGCGACGAGCGAACAGTTTCACAGCGAACTCAAGACCGACCTGAATCTGGAGCGCTTGCCCTCGGGGAAATTCGCCACGAATGATTTGGTGCTGTGTGCAGGCTTGGTTGCCTATAATCTGCTGCGAGCCATCGGGCAAATTTCACTGCAAAAACCGGATGCTCCGGTACGCACGAAGGTGCACCGCAGACGGGTGAAGACGGTCATTGAGAACCTGATTTGGCTAGCCTCACGTTTGGTGG
>NZ_ASSD01000340.1 GCF_000520715.1 Paenibacillus zanthoxyli JH29 | reverse complement strand
TTTGTTATTCCTTATTTTGGGTAATCAACAGGCGTGGTGTATGCTATTAAAATATGGATGTAAGATTGGAATTGCCCAATTATTGTTTTTAATCTGATGTCCATTACATATGGAACAAGCACAGACAATATTCCCCCAAAAAACGCTTAAAAAAGGGAACTCAGACAATGGAAGAAAATGATCCATGTTGCTTGAAGTTGTTTCATTCATATCAACTAAATCACAATAAGGACATACCTTGTAGTTTTTACTTAATAATTTTCTAAGCTCAATTCTTTTTACAAATTTCGCATTAGGATTATAAACATTCCATAATGATTTACAGTCCAAAAGATTGTCATACACATATTCAAAAAAAGGTTTTATCTCACTAATTGTTTTTTTAGTCAAATTAATGTTTATTGTAATTTCTCCTGAGAGAATCTTGATATAATTATGCGAAAATAAAGAATAATATTCATAAACTAGTACATCATCAGTCTTTAAATTGTGGATAAAGTCTTTTAAGTTTTATCCGCGCATCCTCAGTAGTAAATTGCCAATCTATACCTCTTTGAGAAGCGTTACGAGCAGATTCCCATTCGGTCAATTCGCTTGCTAATTCTTCCATGGACGGAATTCGTCTTGCTAAACATTGACGCGTCATGACGCTTAGCTCAATTTCAGCAATGTTCAGCCAACTGCCATGTTTGGGCGTGTAATGGATGTCGAGCCGTTTGGCTAAACGCAAAGCGATTTCCGGTTCAAACGCTTCGTATAGTGAAGCGATCGAATGGGTGTTCAAATTATCCATCACCAAACAGATTTTGGGTACACTCGGATAATGAACGTCTAACAGTTCTCGAACTTGTTCTGCCCATTCCATTTTCGTACGGCGAGGACGAACACTAACGTGTCGCCAGCCAGCAAGCGGTTCAGTGAAAATAAAGATACTACAGGTTCCATGGCGCACGTATTCGGAATCTTCACGTAGCGGCTTGGCGGGCTTCATCGGAATTGGTTTTCGGGCATCGTCCAGCAGTTGGAACGGTTTCTCATCCATGCAAATCACGGGACATTCGCTGTCGTAGGGCAAATGGTAGACCTCTAACACATCTTCCATAGCTGCCACAAATGCTGCGTTCTGCTTCGGTGGAATACACCAACATTTACGAAGATGGGGTTTCAGTTCGTTTTTTTTAAAATACGATCCACCGTGTCATACGAAATGCTGTCAATGTACCCTAGTTCAACGGTCTTGTCTGCTAATAGTCGAAGGGACCACCGACTTCTTCCAGCAGGTGGAGTACTACAACTGAGCGCGATGATTTTCGCCTCTAGTTCACCGGTAACCTTTGGAGGGTTTGGTGGTGTTAGTCTCTTTTTTCGTTCGACAGCAGTCTGTAATCCCTTTTTCGCAAAGGTCTTGCGGACCAGATATACCGTGTTGGTGTGGATGTGTAATTGCTCCGCAATGGTGGTATCCAAAAGCTTTCCGCCCACCCGATTCTCGTCCGCCCATAGCAGAAATTGTGCTCGCCTGAGCGAACGTGCGGCCACTTTTCCTTTGGAGCACACCCTTTGTAGTTCTTTCTGCTGCTCTGGGGTCAAGCAAACGGTATATTCACGTTTTCTCATAGTCGATACCTCTTTTTCTCTCGACTATATCATCTCTACCATAAATTAACTATTTTAATTCTGATGCTGTACTAGATTCAAATTTAATAAGATAATAATGATACAGTTCACCTTACCGGTGATGCTCCAGATTTGGAGATTCCGATTCATTTGCCTTCAGTTTTTTCACTTTAATGATATTGACCTGTTACATTTTCGCTCGAATCATGAAACAGTTTGGAGAGCAATACAATTTGCCCTGCATGATATCCGTAATGTGACGCAACCTGAACAAGAAGGCGGCCAATGGCTTTGATCTCGCAGGTTTCATCTGCTGCGGCGTTGACCCGAAGCATGCGATTCCAATCCTCATGTCCATAGCGAGAAGATGGATCAATTCTTCTTTCGCTATGCCGCCTTCAGTCTTAAATTCACGGGAACGTTCCCGAATGAAAGGATTATTTCCTACCGCACTTACGAAGTTCTGATATTCGTTACCCGCCATATGCAAGCAGAGATTGCCGATGCTGTTTGTAGAGTGTTTTATTTTTTTCCAAATCGAATCGTCGTCAAACGGAATAAGACTCTTTTTGATTCGTTCGAGCTGCTCCAGATACGCCTTGCGGTAATCGGCGGACGGCTGTAAGATTCTTTTTTCTTGCCCTTTAAGCCGTTTATCAACCAGTGGCGCATCGTAATCACTAGTAAATAGCATAACATTAACTGAAGATCCAACCAGGAATTACCTGCAAGCGACATCAATATCGCTGTTGGCTGCTCCGGAAAGGAGACGGTCGGCAGTTCCTCATGCTACAAATTTAGCCAAAGCGAGATGAGTCTCCGGAGGGGCCGCCAACCCCGATAGCATCCCCCATCGTCTATTGCAAGCCGAACACTCCCGGGAACGGCCCGTCGCCCGAGGCTGGATGTCCGGCCGACAGCATACGTCAATGCACGACATTCCATCAACCGATCTAATGGTTCGTTCTGGTCCCCGGCCGTTCGACACTGCGTATTTACCTAGCTTTTAGAGAACAGGCTACCTGGGACAAGTATTGCTTTTGTACGCTCTTAGAAAAAGTCATGACGACGCTATGTCAATCTTTTCTCGTAACGCCCATCGCCTAACCTGCTGCTCTAAAATGCCTCCTCAATAACATAAGTAATAATCGATGTTGTCCCTAGTAGGTTTGGTTATTTTCGTTTCTTGCCCCGGCTCCCAAGGTTTCAGGATCACAATTGTCTCCAATTTGGGATTATCCGGCCACAGGATAAATTCTTTTTCTACAAGCCCCCTGCTGTCCCCGACAGTGTTGGTCTCCTGTAGTCTCTGAGGAATCTATTTTGCCATTTGTTATTGTTTAATGTATTTTTTTATACTCATCTCCCCATATTTCAAGTTCTTTTAGAACAGGCAAAAGTTTCAATCCCATTTCGGCTAATGAATATTCTACTCGTGGCGGAACTTCCGGGTAAACTTTTCTATTTATGAGCTGGAAACTCTCTAACCTACGGAGTTCTTTTGTTAAAGTAGCTTGTGTTAATTCTGGCATTTGACGATTCAATTCTCCAAAGCGAAGTATTCCTGTACTTAAATTGTATAGTATTCGAAGAGCCCATTTCCCTCCGAGTATTTTCTGCGAAATTGCAATTGGGCAGTCTTCAAGATCGATTCTATTTATACTTCTCCACCTCCATACTATCATTTTAGATAGTACCTATTAAATTTAATCCTACTTGAGATATTTATTGTAACATTATAGTATGTACGTGTAAATGAGACCCAAGGGATAATAAATAAGTTTTAAAGTGAGGGAGATAAATGAATTAAATCGTAAACATCATTACTGACGGCGTTTTTTCAAGCAAGTAGTTAGGGATGGCTAGAAATGTAACACATTGTAAAAGCGGGTTGAATTATCGGGAAAAATACCAAATGTTATTTTTCGAAGAAAGGTGATAATCATGATTACATCAACGGATTTCTGTAAGGTGCAAAAACTGGACGATGATTTATATATCATTACTGAAGCTGGACTTGTGCATTTTTATCTTGTCTTGGGGCAGAAGAAAGCGGTTTTAATTGACGCCGGCTTTGGCTTCGGAGACATAAGGCCTATCATCAGAAGTATAACCGATCTGCCGGTGATGCTGGTATTGACCCATGGCGATCCTGACCACAGCTACGGTAGCGAATACTTTGGAGATGTATGGCTGTACCAGCCGGACTACGGTCAGATTATGGGTTTTGACACAAAGCATGAAAGGCAGTTCGCGGCTGAGTTGGGAGTAAAATATCTGAAAGAAAATAACCCTGAAGCCATTGAGCGTTTCGATAGCAAAGCATTTGCTGAAAAGAGCCTGCTCCGAGTCCTGACTCCGCATTTTGTAAAGGATGGAGAATTGTTTGACTTGGGCGGAAAGACTTTGGAGGTAGTATATACACCGGGGCATTCATATGGGCATATCATGCTGCTGGATAGGGCAAAAAAGAGACTTTTTTCAGGAGATATGATTTGTGATTACGTCATCATTTACTTTTTCGAATCGGATAGAAATGCCCCGTTTTCCATGGCACTGGACAGCTGGAAAAAGATAAAACGATTAGAAAAGGACATCAAAGATATTTATAGCAGCCATGGACAGTACCCCATTACAATGGAATGGGTCGACGCATACATCGAATGTTTTTCGGGAGAATTTCAGCAGAATTATTTAAAGGATAAACCGTTTTCCAGGGGACATTTAGGCCGCGGGTACCAACATATCTATAAAACCGTCAATATCCAATACTCCGATAAGAGACTGGAGGAATTTTTAGGACACAAAGTGGAACGAATTGATCTGTAGTTAAACAGGATATCTCTAGACTGTACCCATGTGACTTAGACGGAGGAGTAATCCGGGTGACAGTTTTTGCACAGCGTTACGAGCCTGCTTAGGAAGAGATTGGGGGGGGCAATTTTTGCGTAAAGTGAAAATATGGACGAAAGACTTTAGTTTCATTTCCGCCACAATGTTCTTTGTGTCGATGACATTTTATCTGCTGATGACCATGATTCCGATTTATTCCATGGAGAGTTTCAATGCCTCCCAGGGCCAGGCTGGTCTTGCTGCCGGCATTTTTATTATCGGCGCCCTTGTTTCACGGCCTCTTACCGGCAGGTATATGGAGGTAATCGGTCGTCGCAAGATACTGCTGGGAAGTCTGATTCTATTTTTTCTGGCGACATTGTTATATTTTTTTGTCTACGATTTAAACATGCTACTGGTGGTGCGTTTTGTTCACGGCGTCATTTTCGGGGTTGCCACCACGGCAATCCCCACGGTCATCATGGGAATGATTCCGCGGGAGCGGCGTGGCGAAGGGGTTGGCTACTTTACGCTAAGTGGGACAATGGCTTCGGCAATTGGACCTTTCTTGGGTCTTGTCATCAGGGAACAGGCAAATTTCACGACAATGTTTGTTGTGTGCGCTGTTTTTTATGTGATAAGCATTATCGTGACAGCATTTGCGGACATACCCGAAGTGGTAATGACAAAGGAGCAACTGGAGGTGGTAAAAGGCTTCAGGTTGCAGGATTTCTTTGAAAAGACCGCCATGCCTGTCTCGATTGTCATGCTCTTCGTGGGGATGGCTTATGCCAGCATCTTGGCGTTTATCAATTCATACGCGCTCAGTCTTAGCTTAATGGACGCGGCGGCCTTCTTCTTTGTTATTTACTCGGCTTTTATTATTATTTCGCGGCTATTTACCGGACGATTGCTGGATAATAGAGGGGATAATATTGTCATGTATCCGGCTTTGCTGTCATTTGCGCTAAGTCTGGTATTAATCAGTAAAGCCGGGGACAGTTTTACTTTTTTGCTGGCGGGAGCGTTCGCCGGTCTGGGGTTTGGTACCATTATGTCCTGCGCCCAGGTCATCGCCGCCAATAATTCTCCGCAACACCGCATGGGAATTGCCACTTCGACCTTTTTCTTTTGCGCGGACTTAGGGGTGGGGGCGGGCTCTTTTTTCGCCGGCGAGATAGTCTCAATGACAGGCTTCCGGGACATGTATATGGTAATGGCCATTATTGTGGCTTTATCCATTCTTTTATATTATATATTGCATGGAAGAAAGACAGCCTCTGACAAGCATTCCGCGCCAGGCCGCCGCTGATAAAAACTGTATGAGTATCTGGTTTGCGACGTGAAAACGGAATATACATTATCAGACATTTTAGTTAAAGCCTTTTCGTATGGTACAAGTATTCTGCTGTACGCCATTACTTACTTTCTTATAAATGTACAACATAAAATAAAACCGAAAATAGAGCTATCCACGCAAAAACGCGGGGGTTATGCGGAATATGTGGCGGTAGATGGGATAGGCCTTACTGTTATCCCGTCCACGCTCTCCTTTCAGGAAATCGTTGCGCTGTCTGCTGTTGGTCTGACCGCATGGCAGTCGCTGCTTCGGTTCGGCAAGCTGCTATTATTCTATACGAAAACGTTGCTCTCAGTGAAAAAAGCCAACATTCGGAGCGGTTAGCACTCTGTCAGTACCGATTATTTATGTGTAAACTTGAGAATAAAATACGATATCAGCCTACCAAAAATTAATTGTAGGGGTGTACAGAAATGAAAAGAAAATTGGCGACTCTCTTGTTGGCTAGCTTCTCATTACTTGTTGTTTCTTCTCCTTTAATTTTCCGCGTGCTAGATCATCACGGAGGGATGTAAGACAGAATAATTTAAAAAATTAAGGTTCTTCGACATTAAATATTCAATAATATTGTTGGCTCAATACCAAAGTTAGTGCTTGAGGTTTCGGGTCGTTTGATTTAATGGCAATAGCGTGCACGGTTGCATTCAACCTTTATTTATAACGGAAATTCAATGTCCAGTGAACCAACAATCCATTTGCATCTTACGAACTCAACAAAATCCTCAGCCGAAGAGCAAAACGACTACGCCGTCCTTCACGGGTAACGTAGCTGTTGTGGATTTCAATTTAGCGTTTGCTTGGAGGACCCTTCATGAATCCGGCTGCAATTTCAAGTGGAAAATAGATCACAAATTCGCCCCAGCATACTGATCTCCGCAGCCTAACAGCCTTCATCAGCGGCCTACGGATACACGCTGCTTCATTCCACATTTGGAGCGATTGGCCGGGTCTTCCTTGCCGATGCGGGCTACGGCAGCGAAGAGAATTATTGTATGAGGTGGGCAAAGACAAAGAACCGCATTTTGATTTTCTCATTCCCGGAAGCTCGGAGAATACATGGAAGACTGGGATCAGCCTGCAGTCTGGCTTGATTCGTCTACCCTGGCTGTCTGGGGACAGTTAGCCACCGATATGTATGATGAAGAGGATGCGTTAGATTACGGCGATAACATTTATTCATCTTTCCTGGCTGTATTTGATGTTCAAACCGGAGAGCGGAAGAAACTGTTCATTCCAGTACCTGCTTACCGGACAAAGCCACTGATCGATGGAGGCAAGTATTAACCGCACGGGCAAATCGCCGCAGTAAATGGCAGGGTAGTAATGTGGGGACCGGAAAACGGCCTAACGATTCTGAATCCACATACGGGTGAAATCGAGTTCTCCGATGAGACGTTATGCCCTGAATTCTACCATCCTTATGCGGGAGTGTTCCTTGAAATTGATGAGTTTGTTCGTTTTACTGGTATACGTTTAGTCTGAAGTGAAATGAACACATCAAGCTTGAACGTAAAATTATTTTTATTTAACGGAGGTGTTTCATATTCTAATCCGGACAGCGTTAATAAGCGACGCTCAAGAAATATCCAGACTTTCGGGTGAGCTGGGGTATGCAGCAGAAGCCCCGCCGCAGCCAGTTGATCTGGCGTTAGCTCCTGAAGCTCAATGTCGATGGTCGCGTAATCATTGCCCAGGTGAAAGCTTAAGGTCATGGCCTGGTACAACTCACGGAATACCGCTGACAGCAGATGTTGGCCGCTGTGCTGCTGCATATGGTCAAACCGGCGGTTCCAGTCAATCTGACAGCTCACCTTACGTTCACTTGGCATAGTCTCCACCTTGTGCAGCACTTCGTCCTCTTCAAGGATGACGTCCAGTACGGGGATTCCGCCAATACTTCCGGCATCACAAGGCTGCCCGCCTCCATGCGGATAAAATGCGGTTTCCTCCAGAATCAGAAACAGTCCGTCCTCACGTTCGATCACTTGGCTTACAGATGTGTGCCATTCCTGCAAATAAGCCGAGTCGTAATACAGCTTTTTAGTCATAATCAAGTTTCCTTTCCGCTTCCTTCTCCGGCTGGGCTGAAGAGCTTCTCCATAATGATGTATTCTTTACCGCCTTTAGTGAAGAGCGTACCGGCCATTTCTACCAGACCGAACTTTTTATAAAAAGCGGCCTTTTGGCTTCTTGCATTGCAAAAGATCCGGTTCACGCCCGCCCGTTCTGCCTCATACAGCACATGCTGCAACAGACGGCTGCCATAGCCCCGTCCCTGCTGCTCTGTCCGGGTAGCAAATTTGCGGAACTGCGCTTCATTTCCATCGATAAACAAGGATACCACGGATACGAGCTGCTCCCCCTCAAATAGCCCATAATGCACGCCATGATCATCATCGTCAAGCTTCACATAATCAAGTTCCCGCTCAGGCCACATAACTTCATGCCTCAGCTGCCAGACGGCTTCCTTATGTACTTTTTGGATCTCCACATCATCAACTCCACTGCTGTTCTTAGTGCATCGTATCCCATATTTGCTTCCCGATCAAGATCACGGTAACTGTAATGAACAGCGGGCGGATATAACTGGCTCCTTTGCGGATGGCCATCTTTGATCCGACAATTGCACCAAACACCATCGGAATTCCCAGAAGCAGACCATAATACAGACTAACCGAGCCAACGGCGGCAAAAGTCAGCAGACTAGCAATATTGCTGGAAAAATTAAGCACTTTGGCATTGCCTGCGGCCGTAACAAATTCAAAGCCCAGCATGAGAAAGGCGAAGATCAGAAACGAGCCGGTACCCGGGCCGAAGAATCCGTCATAAAATCCAATGACCAGGGCAATGCCCATGCCGGTCAACAGCGATTTTTTGCTGCCTGGTGAGAAGGTCGAAACGTCACCCCAGGATTTTTTGAACAAGGTATAGACCGTAATCACGATCAGCATGACAATCACCAGCGGCTTCAGAAACTCCGAAGGCACCTGCCGGACCGTCAGTGAGCCAGCCACCGCACCAACGATAGAAAACGGAATTAAAAATTTGACCAGTCCGAAATTAATCTTCCCGGAACGCACAAAAGACGCAGTACTGGTAAAAGAGCACAACGTCCCGGCCAATTTATTGCTGCCAAGCAGCAACGGGAGCGGAATCCCGGCCGACAGCAGCGCGGGAATGGCAATCAGTCCACCGCCTCCGACAACAGAATCAATCACACCAGCCAAAAAACCGCAAATCACCAAAATTGCAATCATTGCTATACTGCCATGCTCCATACTGCGCAATGCCTCCTGCCGAATGTTACAGATTCGTTCAAACAATCTCCAGCATACACAATTTCGAGGGTGGGTACCAGAGAATTCCTGGATGATCATATGCAGTAACATTCATTGTCAGAGTTAATACATTGGAACCAAAATCATGCGGAACTATATAAGTTGAACTTTAGTTTTACATTGTGGGGTATGGTCGTAACTGCGGGGAATGTTTGGACTTCCAGTCGCTGTTGTCGTAAGAATTTCTTGATTGGAACCGCCTTTAGCGGTTGAAATCCGGTGACTGTTTATGCTGAAGATAGTCCTACTCTTCCCTATTAGCTGTACGACGCCTTGTTAGAACCTGAGGTGTAGAACCTGAAAAAGACCTTAGCTCGCCTTTGTTTATACGGCGCTAAGGTCTTTTTCATTTTGTTATTCCTCAGGCATCTCGTTAAAGAAAGCTACATCATCGACTGCCAGCCTCACTGTCGGATGACCGGACTTCGCTGCCTTGCCGATGGCAATCAGCATAATCGGAACGTAGCGTTCTGATATACGGAAAGCTTCCATGAACTTTTGTTTGTCGTAGCCGCCCATCGGTACCGTGTCGTAGCCTTTAGCGCGGGCGACAAGCATAAGTTGCATCGATACTAGTCCGCCGTCGGTATAAACTTTTTGGTGAATGGCCTCGGACGACATGTTCGAATACATACCGGTATAACGTTCCACGAACGATTTAGCCGTCTCTGCAGGCATGTAATCCGCATCAACCGCCATTCCGTAAATTTTCTCTGCCCATTTATAACACTCCAAATCTCCGAGTACCGCAATAACAGCCGAAGCCTCGACCACTTGCTGTTGATTGAATGCGATCGGAAGCAGCTTCTGTTTCAACTCCGGCGAGTCGATAACGAGAAACCGCCACGGCTGCAGGGTAGCGGCTGGA
>NZ_ASSD01000339.1 GCF_000520715.1 Paenibacillus zanthoxyli JH29 | reverse complement strand
CCGCTTGCAAGCGGCACAGGCAAGGGTGGAACCGAGGTGTAAGAGACCCCGAGGAACGCTGGTGACTTCGTTCCTGGTAAACCCCACCTGGAGCAAGACCTAATGGAACGCAGCCGATTCCTGGTAGGAAGAGGCAGCCTTCGCCTGAGGCGCGTTCGGGTTGGTCGCTGGAGCTGTGCAGCAATGTACGGCCTAGATAGATGATTGTCGCTCACAGTGGGAGGGTAGTTCCCGTCAGAACCACAAAGAGCACAGAACCCGGCTTACGGCAAACTTTCCTAAACTGGCAACACTTATACTTGGACAAACATACGTCATAAGCGGCGGCGCACCCGGGAAACCCGGAAGCGCCGC
>NZ_ASSD01000338.1 GCF_000520715.1 Paenibacillus zanthoxyli JH29 | reverse complement strand
GGTTGCAATTGGTCAGATTAGTTCTCGGGCTCGCGCTCTGATCTGCTTACTTCGATTACTGCAAAAGTAGGCTGGATCTGCAAGCTCCATTTTCATCCATGGTGATGGCCGTAAGGCCATGTGGGATTAGTACAGTTTTTACTTTCACACCACATCCATCCTCTTTTTATAAATATTTACATAATATATGCTATTACTTTCCTTTTTTAGTGGTATGATAAAAATCATATAATGGTATTTTGTGTATACTTTTAGAAGAAACCTCAAAATAAGTTGCGATATGGTGCTACAATCCTCATTTCGGGTTCAGGGTCTGCGACTTCGTCTGCAAAGTGGATCGAGTTATCAAAAAACCAATAAATAGTAGCCTCGTGCGCCCGCAAGGACGAACAATTCCATGACTGCCTACTATTGGCCTTATCAATACATCCGGTGAATTGGTCACTCCTATCTATATACTCATGAGCGAGGGCTTTCCGAGGGATTAGCAGTCGTTCAAAACAGTAAAGGCAAATACGGGTATATGATGCAGCGGGCAAAACCGCCATTCCTTTTCAATATCGGGACGAGGGCGACTTCTTCGAAGGGCTGGCGGATGTGAAAAACTCCGAGGGTAAATGGGGTTATATCAATACGAGCGGAAAGATCGGTTTTATCGATTAAAATGGCAAATTCGGCTATATGGATCGCCATGGTGGAATCTTTCAAAGTAGAATCATTACCCGGCTAAACATTTCGGCAATACCGGCTTACGCCCCCTTTTGTCCAACGGCCTTTCTTGCCCGGCCCCCGATCAGCAGAATGCTCAGCAGAACGATCCCGAGCCCGGCTATCGTATTCAAATAGACCGATTCATGCAGAAAAATGACCCCCCACAGTATCCCAAACACCGGGACGAGAAAGGTTACGCTCACCGTTCTGACCGCGCCCACACTGGCGATTAGCCGAAAATAAAGCAGGTAGGCAAAAGCGGTGCATACCAGTGAAAGGCCAAGCACCGACAGCACCGCTGCCATTGTCGGCCGCTCCGGCGGCGGGAATACCGCAACGAGCGGTAGCAGCCAGATCGCGGCGCCGAACTGCTGGCCGATGGCGAGCGTCAGCGGCTGCACTCCTTTGCCGACCCGCGCAGCATAGAGTCCCCCGAATCCATAGGCCAGCGCGGCCCCCAATGAGAACAACACGGAATACAGCACGGTCTTGTCCAGCGGCTCCGGGCTCCAACCGACCAGAACCCCGACGCCTCCCAGTCCCAGAATAAGTCCCGACGCCCGGGTCATCCCGGGTCTCTCCCTGCCGGTTCCCCAAGCCGCCAGGGCGGCAAAGATCGGCGTGGACGCATTCAGAATGGCGGCAAGGGATGCGCTCAGGTGCAGCTACGCCGCGCAGATGAGCGAGAACGGCAGCGCGGCGTTCAGTCCGCCCAGCAGGAGAAACGGCTTCCAGTGCCTGCGGAGCTCGATCCGGCTGCGTGTAAGACTTGCATACAGCAGCAGGGCGGCGGCCGCGATGGCGACTCTAAGCTCGGTGGTCACGACCGGCCCGAAGACCGGCGAGGCTATGCGCATGAACAGAAAAGAAGCGCCCCAGATAAGGGCCAGAAGGAGCAGGGCCGACACATCCTTTCGGTTCATTCGGCATGCCGCTTTCTTCTTACCAGCAGGCTGTACGACAGTACGGAGCATATGCCTGCGGCAGCAATCACCATCCCCATAGGCAGCGTGGTTTCCCCGCCTCCCATACCCACAAGCGGAGACAATAGCCCGCCTGTCAGCAGCGGAAGCAGCCCAAGCATGGCAGAGGCGCTGCCCGCATTCTCTCCCTGATCCTGCATCGCCAGCGAAAAGGAGGCCGTTCCCACAAGCCCAACGCTGGAGACGATAGCGAACAGCGCGATCAGCAGCAGCGGAAGCCCGCTGGTGGTCAATATCGAGTACAGCAGGAGCAGCCCGCCCGATAAGCACTGAAGAAGACCCCATACCAGCAGCCTCGTCTCTCCGATCCGTCCCGACAGCTTGCCGGCGATTTGTCCGGTGATGATGATGCCAAGGCCGTTCACGGCGAAGATTACGCTGTACATTTGCGGAGATACGCCGAACATATTTTGCAGGACGAAGGATGACCCCGAAATATAGGCGAACATCGCCCCAAAGACAAAGCTTTGTGACAGGACATAACCCATAAACTTAGAATTGCGCAGCAGCTTCCCGAAGGTCATCAGCGTTTCCTTAAGCCCACCCTTGGAGCGGCGCTCCTCCGGCAGGGTCTCCGGCAGGCGAAGCCAGATGGTCAGGCAAAAAATCACGCCCGCTCCGAACAGCACGAAAAATACGCCCTGCCATGTCGTAAACCGCAGCAGCTGCCCGCCGATTACCGGCGCCGCGATCGGCCCCAGGCCGTTAACGACCATCAGCAGCGCGAAGAACCGGGTCAGTTCCGAACCTGAGTAGAGATCACGGACGGCGGCCCGGGATATGACGACTCCGACCGAGCCGGACAGTCCCTGGATCAGGCGCATAACCACCAAAAAGCCAATGGAAGGACTGAATGCGCACAGCAGCGAGGAAAGGGCATATACAGCCATTCCGATCATTAGCGGGCGGCGGCGTCCGTACACATCGCTCAGCGGCCCGGAGAACAACTGCCCAAGCGCCAGTCCGATCAAAAAACAGCTTAGACTGAGCTGTGCGAGCGCGGGCGAAGTTTCAAACGATCTTCCAAGCTCCGGAAGCGCGGGCAAATACATGTCGATCGACAGCGGACCGATGGTGGCGACCGCGCCCAGAATGACAGCCAGCTGAAGCCTTAGCTTCCGGGAAGACAGGACGGCGGCTGGGTTAAGTCCACTTGCTTTCGTGTTCATATCCGTTGTTCTACCTTTCTGTTACAACCAAATAAGGCCGTTTATGTATCTCTTCATACTACCCGAGGCAAGCCGCAAAGTTCAATCCAAAGTTTGAAAATGTATATTTCCCGGCCTGCCGCCGGTTCATCTCACAGTTCTCCAAGATTTGAAATCCATATTCAGGATATCTTAAGCTCCGGCTTCTATAATAGCTGTATTTCAAGACAAGAATGAGAGGAGAATATCCCTTGAGCCTGATTAAAAACCATAAATGGATCGCCACCCTGGCCTTGACGCTGCTGATATCGCTTGGCATTTGCATATTTTGCATATATTCTTTGGCAAAAGTGAGCGGTAGCGCCCCCGATACCGGCTCTGGCATGCGGCAATGGGGCAGCGAAGGAGCTTCCTTCCGCAGCGGAGAGAGAGAGGCATATTTCCGGGGAACCGGAACGGATCGCAAGCCGCTGGACAGCAGAGCAGATGGGAGGGCGGTCTGCGGAGCGCGACGGGCGCAGGCGATTCCGGTGCGGAAGATGGCTCCGGGCAAGCACAAGACAGCGGCGCAGATAGTGGCCTGCGGAGTGGAACGGCAGAAGGTTCTCCGAATGCAGCGGAAGGCGGTTCACAGAACGCGGCAAGCGGCGGCAAGGATAGCTCCGCGCAAGGACAAGACGGCAGCCAACTGAGCGGAGTGCCCGGCGATCCGCAGAATGCAGCGGACGGCGGCGGTTCCGGTTCCGGATTCACACGCTCTTCAGGGATGAACCCCGGCGGGTTCGGAAGCGACGGCCGGTACGGAACGGCGCTGGCCGTCTACGCGGCGCTGTTCGCCGGGCTGCTGGGGGCAGCCTTCTACTACGCGAAGGCGGGCAGGCTCCGCATTAACGAGAGCCGCAGAGGACTTCTCATTAGCCTGCTGCTTACAGCGGGCCTGTGCCTGAAGCTTGCCGCCGCCCCCTGGATTTCCGGGTACCGGGGCGACATCCGCTTTTTTACAACCTGGGCGAAGGAGGCGGCACACGGCCTTGGCTCCTTTTACGAGAACAGCTCCAGCGATTACCCGCCGCTTTACATATACATCCTGTACGCTACCGGCAAAATCGTCACGCTGCCGCAAATTGAACCCTTTTTCCTGACGCTGATCAAGCTGCCCTCCATTATCGCGGATGCGGTTACCGCCTGGCTGCTGTATAAGGCGGCCAGCCGCCGCCTCCCATTTGAGACGGCGATCCTGATTGCCGGATTCTACATGTTCAACCCGGCGGTGCTGATCAACGCCACCTTCTGGGGACAAGTCGATTCCTTTTTCACCATGATCGTGGTCGCGGCCGTTCTTGCGGTGACCCGGCGGAAGCTTGGCTGGGGGGCCTTTTTCCTCACCCTCTCAATTCTGATGAAACCGCAGGGCATTATTTATTCGCCGGTGCTGCTGTTCGCGCTTCTCCGGACGGGCAAGCTTGGCCCTTGGCTCAAAGCGGCGGCGATCGCTGCCGTGACAACCGTTATCGTCGCGCTGCCCTTCTCTGCGGGTAAAAATCCACGGTGGCTCTATCAGTTGTACAGCGGCACGGTGAACGAGTACCCGTACGCTTCGGTCAATGCCTTTAATCTGTTCGGGCTGCTCGGGGCCAACTATGAGAATTCTTCATCTATATACCTGCTCTTCAGCTACCATGTCTGGAGCTTGATCTTTATCGCCGCCGCCACGCTTCTGTCGGGCTGGTATTACCTGAGCAGCCGCAGCGCGGCGTTCGCCTCGCTGTCCGCCCTGCTGCTGATCTCCGGCGTGTTCACCTTCTCGTCAAGCATGCATGAGCGCTATCTATTCCCGGCGGCGGCGCTGGCGCTGCTCGCCTATGTCTATTTTCAAGACAAGCGCCTTCTGTGGATGGCTTTTGGCTTCAGCGCGACGATCTTCCTCAACACCTATGCCGTCTACTACGGCTATACGAGCCGCGACGGCCATGTTGGCTTCCTGCTGTTCTTCTCGGCGCTGATCAACATCGCCCTGTGTATCCTGCTTGTTAAGGTGATGCATGATCGGTCGCGGCGGCCGAATGCTTTAAGTCTCGAGGCGGCTCTCCCTTCCGGAGCGGCTGTAAGCCTTGCCCCCGGCCGGGTCCCGCTAACGGAATGCAGCAGCATTCCCAGGACATGCTTTCTTGTCCCGGAGCTGCCGCTGCTTTTTTTTCTTAAATAAATCCGCCATTAACACGAACGGTCTGTCCCGTCACCCATTGGGATTCCGGGCTGGCCAGGAACAGCACAACCTTCGAAATGTCTTCCGGCTCGCCCAAACGCCCGAACGAATTGGTGCTGCCCACCGCCTTGATCTGCTCCTCCGTCTTGCCTGCGGTAAAGAGCTCCGTGTTTACCGGACCGGGCGAAACCGCGTTAATGGTAATCCCTTTCGGTCCGAGTTCTTTTGCCAATTGACGGGTGAACTGCTCCACGGCTCCCTTCGTTCCGGCATACGTGCTGTAGGCCGGGAACATCTGGCCTATCACCGATGTGGAGAAGTTGATGATGCGCCCGTTCTCCTTCATATGCAGCGCCGCCTGCTGGATGGCAAAGAATGTCCCTTTGACATTAATCGCGAACTGCTTGTCGAAATCTTCTTCCGTAATACTCACGAGCGGTTTGGTGATCATGATGCCCGCGTTATTAACGAGGATGTCCACCTGCCCATAGGCTTCCAGCGTCTTCTGGAACAAGCTCTCAACCTCCGCTACCTTGCTGACATCCGCTTGGATTGCTACCGCTTCTCCGCCATTACGTTTGATTCCAGCTGCCACTTCTTCCGCTCTGGCCGGGCTGCTCGCGTAGTTGACGACAACCTTTGCCCCATGAGCTGCCAGCTCCTCAGCAATTTTTTGGCCTATTCCGCGCGATGCGCCCGTTACCAATGCAACTTTGCCTGCAAGCTTCTTTTCCATCTTATATCCCATCCTTTTTTGGTATTGTGTGTTCATTTCTTACTTCATGAAAAGCAATCGATTACTGCAAAACGGCCGGTTTCAACAGCTCCTCCAAACCAAGGCGGTGAACGAATTCAATGCGCAGCTTCTCCGACAACTCCGTCACTTCAGCCGCGCCGTCGTTCACGAAATCGATGACCGAACGTGCCGGACGGCTTCCAGCCGGCAGGCTGACGATTCGGGTGACTTCGTCCGCAACCGCTTGCGGATCTGCGTCAGGCGGAGTCAAGGCACTCAAGCGGTCCCCTACTTCGTCGAGCAGGTAATTAATGCGGTCATAGGCTGCGGAGGTCTGCTCATCCTGCGGATGGCCCGCACTTGGAAAATGGGATGTTCCTTGCGTAAACGCGCCGGGTACGACGAATGACGTTTCGATGCCGAACTTCGCAACTTCGTAAGCCATCGTCTGAGCTAGGGAATCCATTGCCGCTTTGGCGGCTACATAAGGTCCAAGGAACGGCGGGAAGCCGCCGCGTACGGTCGTGCTGCTGATCCAGAGCAGCAGGCCGGATTGCTGCGCCCGCATATACGGCAGCGCCGCCCGGTTCACCCTCTGCGTACCAAGGACATTCGTATCGAACACCTTGACCATTTCCTCCGGCGAGAACGCTTCGACAACCCCGACAACCAAGTGACCGGCATTGTGCATAACAACATCCAATCTTCCTTGCTCCTCTACAATCGTTTGTACGGCACGATCCGTTGATTCCTGCGAAAGCACATCCAGCTCCACAGCCTTTAGCTTATAGCCGTTCACTACGGCGTAATCATGAAGGGCTTTCGCTTTCGAAGCATTGCGCCCCTCTACGTCACGCATGCTGGCATATACCGTATGACCAGCGGCTGCGAGCGAGCGGGCGGATAAATTTCCGATTCCGGTGCCTGCGCCTGTTACGAGTACAACGTTCTGTTTGCTTTGAGTCATGTTAACATCTCCTTTTGGGGATTGGGCTGTGCCCTTTCGTTCAGAATCTCGTTTGTGTGTTCTTGATGATTTGATTATAGAGTGACACAAAACAAATGTCAACTAACAAAATTATATTTTTGTCATTAATCACGCGGGCGATCTCCGCAACCCTTCACAACCTTTAATCGCCGCAAGTTTTAATCTTGATAAATAGGGCGCCCATAAGTTCCTCAAAGTGGTATCCGGGGCCAAATACCCGATCAACGAAAAAAAATACGCCTCTTAGAAACGAACACCCGGAATAACCCGTTCTGTTTCTAAAAGGCGTATTTTACTTAAGTCCGGAAAGAATCAAGCGCCATACCGTTTCGAAGTCTTCGTCGATCGTTTCGGACGACCATTCATGGGCATGGGCAGGATGATGAAAGCTTTCTGTTGCCATGAACACAGCCTTTGCAATGGCATCCGCCGAATCCGGTTTGAATTCGCCCGCCTGCATGCCGCGTTCGATAATCGATGCAATCTGCTTTATCAGGCGATGGATATGCATCGCGATCATGTCGCCTATTCTCACCGTAACATCTGCGTACATGACAAAAATCTCGGGGTCATCCACAGCATACATCCGCTTCTTCTCGATAAGCGTCTCCACCCACAAGCGCAATTGCTCCGTGGCGCTCCCCTCAGCCCTATCCGCAATCTCCTGCAGAGGTTCGGCAATACTTTTATCCAGCCATCTCTCCGTAACGGCCTCCCTTAAAGCAGCTTTACTCGCGAAATGCCGATACAGCGTTCCGTGACTGACTTGAAGAAATTTGGCTATATCTATAACGGAGGTTTTATCTGGCCCATAACGCCGCAGCACCTGTTCTGCGGCATCCAAAATCATGTCTTTCGTCAATGGCAGATCATTGGTCATATTATTAAAAGAGCAATCGTTCTTTGGTTTAGCTGCCGACTCATCATTTGATTGCTCGCGCGCCCCCTCTAATTATTATCATAGCATAAGAAGCGGCTTCAACAAATAACAATATCTTTATTTTGTCATTTATTTTAAAAAGATGGTGCCTCATCAGGGCCACTATCACGAAAAAAAGAACGCAGGACCGGCGCCCTCGCCCCTAATCCTGCGTTCTCCTTTATGTTAACGGGCCGCCCTGCACTTAAAAGGCGCAGGACCATCCCGGAACTGCCCGGGCAAACGCCCGGCGCATCATTTAAAAGCTTTGGCTGTCCAGCCATTCTTTAGCCGCTTCCGCTTCGGCCACGCTCAGCCGGTGCCCCTGGTTGCTCCAGTGCAAGGTCACGTCAGCGCCCGCGCTTGCCAACAGCTCGTGAAGCTCCTTCGTCTCTGCGGCTGAGACTAGGGGATCGTTAACGCCTGCCCCGATGAAGACGGAAACGCCGTCAAGCGGCTGAGGAGTGAGCCCGCGCAGCGGAACCATCGGATGCAGCAGCACTGCGGAAGAAAAGAGGTTTCCGTAATGCAGCAGCAGACTGCCCGCGATATTGGCTCCGTTGGAATAGCCGACGGCTGTAAGCCGGGCGGGATCGAAGCCGTATTTTGCCGCCGCCTCGTCCAGAAAAGCTTTCAGCTCATGCGTCCGAGCGACCAGATCGGCTTCGTCGAACACACCTGAAGGCAGGCGCCGGAAGAAACGGGGCATCCCGTTCTCCAGGACGTTACCCCGGATACCCAGCAGGGACGAGCCCGGCGACAGCATCTCGGCGAGCGGCAGCATATCATGCTCGTTGCCGCCCGTTCCGTGGAACAGTACCAGCGTAGGCTTGGAGGAATCTGAACCTTGCCGGAAGATATGAATCATTTTTTCTTCACCTCAATTTCCCGCACCTCAAAAGGAGCCAAATTATTCTCAATCGCCGCCCGGTGCGGCTCATACCATGCAGGGAGCATCAGCTTTTCACCCAGATGGTTTGGGTCCTCATCGTTCGCAAAGCCAGGAGGATCGGTCGCAATCTCGAACAGGATGCCGCCCTCTTCACGGAAGTAGATGGCGTTGAAGTAATTCCGGTCCTGCACCGGAGTCACTTGAAAGCCCCGGCTCTGTACGAATTCTCTCCATTCCAGCTGCTCCGCGTCGTCTTTGGCGCGCCATGCGATATGATGCACCGTACCGCTTCCCCCGGCGCCAAAAGGCAGCGGGTCAGTCTTGATGTCAATAATGTTGCCGTACGGTCCCTCCGCTCTGAAGCGCACATAACCGTCTCCTTCGGCTATTCTTTCGAATCCGAGCGTATGAACCAGCGTATCTTCCGTGCTCGCCGGATTGATGCTGTACAGCACCGCTCCGCCGAATCCCTTAATGGCATGCTCTACCGGAATTCCGCCGAACGACCAAGCGCTGAGAGGTCCTTCTTCGCGCTCCACCAATTCAACCCGCAGGCCGTCGTAATCAGCCAGGGAAAGATAGGTCTCCCCGATGCGATGAACAGTGGTATAGGGGATGTCGTAAGCATTCAGCCGTTTTTCCCAGAATCCGAGTGAGCCAGCGGGTACAGCATAGGTCGTCACGCCGACCATGCCGCTACCGATTCTTCCCTTACGTCCTATAGGCGAAGGAAAGAACGTAATGATCGTGCCCGGCGTGCCGCTTTCGTTGCCAAAGTACAGGTGATAGACCTCGGGCGCGTCGAAATTGATTGTTTTTTTCACGAGCCGCAAACCAAGAATGCCTGCATAAAAGTCCGCGTTCCGCTGAGCGTCCTGAACGAACGCTGTAATATGATGAATCCCTGCAGTTTGAAGTGTCATAATAATCATTCTCCTCTCGGTATTTGAAATTAGAAGGTCAATCGGATTAGAACAACAGATGATCCAGCGAAATGGAACCCGGACCCGCAAACGCTACGCCAGCCGCTACAACAAGCAAGGTCAATGGATATTCATAACCGTTCGCAGTCGCCCAGAAACCATTGGACAAATGCACTTTCATCGCTCCAGCCATGGCCAAGATTAGCATCACGGCCCCAACTGGTGTGAAAAGACCCGCCGCGAACAATAGTCCGCCTCCAAGCTCAAGAATTCCGGCCAGCACCGCCATCGCCACGCCCGGCTTAATGCCGACCGATTCCATCCATCCGCCTGTTCCCTTCGGGCCGTAGCCTCCGAACCAACCGAACAACTTCTGCGCCCCATGACCAATAAAAGCAACACCGATAAACAAACGAATCAACAATAATCCTATACTAATCATTTTTAATTCTCTCCATTCTCTTGTGTTTAATAATCTTTACTTTAAGATATTTAGCAAAAATTTATGGGGCTTCCCGGCAATTAAGCTAGGAACCGGCCCCTTTACCCAGCAGCTTCAACCATTCGGTCGCCTGCTCCTTCTCTTCCGTGTTCAGTCCGCCCATCATCCCGTGAAGCATCTCTACATGCTTCGGAAAAATTTCGTCGAACAGCTTCCGGCCCTCTTCAGTAATCTCCGCGTAAGTCACGCGGCGGTCCTCGCTGCAGGGAACGCGCTTCAGCAGCCCCTTCTTCTCCAGCTTATCGATGTTGTAGGTGATGCTCCCGCTGGTGACCAGAATCTTCTCCCCGATCTGCTGCAGCGGAATGCGGGTTCTGTGATAGAGCACCTCAAGCACCATAAACTCGGCGGACGACAACCCGTAGCTCTTCATATCCTTGACCGCCCGGTCCATCAGACTCCGGTAAGCCTTGGACAGAACCACGAATAACTTCAGCGATGCCGCTTCATCCCGGCCGCGTACATCTCCGGCTACGATTAGCTCCTCTTTCGGTCCGCTCATTTCAATCACCTCCGTGTTCAGCATGTATCTTTAAGATAATTATCTTTAAGTTAAGATAAATATACATCCTTATTTTTATTTTGTCAACACTCTCTGCAAAATAAACCTGAGACGCTTTATGCATAGGCTTTAAATTGACCTGACCCTCAAAAGAGCGTATCCTTTTCTTTGCGAAAAAAAGATATTTTCTATATATAAGGAGGGCTGCGCGGTGACTTCCCGCTTTGACCCCGGCTATGCCGGGGAACAAGATTTATCCAAGCCAGGACAAGCCCTCCCGGGCGTCCTGATTGTAACCGCC
>NZ_ASSD01000337.1 GCF_000520715.1 Paenibacillus zanthoxyli JH29 | reverse complement strand
TGCTCCAGAAAGGCCGAAATGTATACTTTGGCGATTTGCCGCTGCTCCTCTTCTTTTATAATTCCGCTGCGGTTTAAGAACAGCCCGGCCGGCGGGGCAAGATCGAGGAGACCCCAGTCGCTGTTGAACTGGCTGTGATTCGCATTGCCGATATACAGCGAGGTCTTGAAGGCATCGGTGTAAGCAGAATAGAATGAGCGAATATACTGCCGGTCTCCGTAGAAATCATGCACATCGCCGTCCCGCGCACCTTGAAGGGCCATATAGCTTACATCATGAAGCTCGGCCAGCCCTCCGTCGACCGTCTGGTCGGTGGGAGCC
>NZ_ASSD01000336.1 GCF_000520715.1 Paenibacillus zanthoxyli JH29 | reverse complement strand
TCTTTACCGTCCTCGGACGAATCGTACAGTCCGGAACGGAGACGGAACCATTGAAAAATATGCGTGACCACTACCTTCAGCACGGCGTACCCCGGCACAGCCAGAATGATGCCGATCACACCGAACATTTTGCCGGCAAAAACAATCACAAAAATGATCGTAATCGGATGAATTTTCAGCGTCTTGCCCATGATCTGCGGAGAGATGAACTTGCCTTCAATCAGCTGAACGGCCGTCCAGACCATAATCATTTTCAGCAGCATGAATGGCGAGGTGACCAGTGCCACGACAAGGGCGGGCGTAATCGCGATGGCCGGACCCAAATAAGGCACAACCGCCGTACACGCGGCAGCAATGGCGAGTACAAGCGAATATTTCAGGCCGATGATCAGATAGCCGATGTAGAGCAGCGCTCCGATACAGCAGCTTACGATGATCTGCCCGCGGATATAGGAAGCAATCTGCTGATTCATCTCGGACATGACCATCCGGGTCTGCGGCTTAAGCGCGGTAGGAACCATATGCTGAATATAATCGGGGAAACGTTTGCCGTCCCTGAGCATGTAAAAAAGGATAAACGGGGTCGTTACAATTCCCAGTATGATCTCGGTAAGCGTTCCGACAAAGCTGCCCACACCATTTAGAGCGTTATGTAAAAATGTAGTGAGCCATTCGGACACTCGCGTCGTCAGCGTGCTGACGTCTGCTCCCATGTTCTGCTGCAGCTGATCGAAAAGCCGGCTGCCCATTAAATCACTGAATTCCTCTTGGATTTGGGCGCTGTAACGGGGGAAATTGTCAATTAGATCCAAGAGCTGACCCTTGATAATCGGAATGACTGTCAGCAGAATAACGGTTATGACCCCGATTATAAGAAGGTACAAAATCACGATCCCATAAGCGCGCTTAACCCTGCTCTTACGCTCCAGCCGGTCCACCAGCGGATTCAGCAGGTAATAGGCGACCCCCGACAAAATAACAGGCAGCGCCACCGTATGGAGCAGCACCGACAACGGGATGAAGATGAACGGTATCCTCGCGAATACAAGCACATTGAGTCCGATAAGCAGCAGCACAAGCAGAAAAACGACGAATTTATTGTTCAGAAAAAATTTGCGGAATCTCTCCGGCCAGATTTGCATTCTTTGCATCCACAAGCCTCCCAATGCGGCAATTAATCAAGCGTACGTCGGCTTTTTTAATAGCATAGTCAACTTGCGGCGGGCAAGTCAAATCCGGCGGGCCCTATTAGCGAAACTTATATCCGCGATCCTCCCTGCGCCCACAAAGCCGATCGACTGATACACTTTATTGGAATCCGGGTTTTTGGCGTCCGCATAAAGCATCGGCGTTAACCCGTCC
>NZ_ASSD01000335.1 GCF_000520715.1 Paenibacillus zanthoxyli JH29 | reverse complement strand
ATCGACGGCCGCGATCCCGGCAGCGAGCCGCTGCGCTGCACGGCGAAGTTCCGGTACCGCCAGCCGGATCAGGGCGTTACGGTGACGAAGCGCGAAGACGGCATGCTGCATGTGGCCTTCGATACACCGCAGAAGGCGATTACGCCCGGACAGGCCGTCGTATTTTATGACGGCGAGGTCTGCCTTGGCGGCGGAATCATCGAATACGCCGAGAAGGTTGTGCCGCAGCCGCAGTAACCCGCTCGTCTGATCGGGGAAGCAATGCGCTTCGCCCAGGGGAAGCCTTTAAAGACCAAGAGCCTTTGTTAGAGCGTGCTTAGCAGCGCGCCGGCAAGGGCTCTTTTTTCCGCCTTAAAATCTGGCTATCGGACGCTTC
>NZ_ASSD01000334.1 GCF_000520715.1 Paenibacillus zanthoxyli JH29 | reverse complement strand
AGGCGGGAGCCGCCAATTGACTTTGACGGAGAGCGGGAAAGCGGTACATGCGGCTGCGGGACAGCTATGGGAAGATGCACAAAGCTTTGTGGAGCAATCGCTGGGTAAAGAGGATTTGGCGACGCTAACGGTTCTGTTATCCAAAGTGGAGAATCTTGTGACGTGAAGCGCTCCGGTGATCGGTAAGGCGCTGCCTGATTTTAAAGTGATTTGTACTTTTTTTATATCGTTATGCGTTCTATTCGTGTATATACACGAATAGTGGCTGTTGCGGTAACTAGATATGCTAGAAGGGAGAGAATATCGAAATGGAAGTGGACATGGATACGAGAGAAGCAGAGGGACGTATCAAGCAATTAATCGTAGAGGAATTAAAGTCTTATGTACGTGAGAACCAAGGGAACTTTTCCGAAAAATTGCAGGCTCCTTACTACGAGGAGCCGATTGTTCAATTCGCATCAGCGGACGATCCCTTGTTTGAGGAATATAAGACGCTTATCGGTCCTGACCATGCTACGCCGCGAGAAGTCTTTGAGCGGTCATTTGGCCCCGGAAGCTATGAGGGAGGCTCGGTGATCAGCGTGGTGCTGCCCATCAGCGAAGTTATTCGCCGGGCCAACCGGGCGCAGAAGGACGGGCCTTCCCGGGAGTGGGCGCTGCTCCGGACATTCGGGGATGAGTATTTTGTGAATGCGATTCGCGGATATTTACCGGCTTATTTGAACAGCCTTGGCTGCCGGGCGGTCGCCCCGCTGGATACCGAGTGGTACAGCATTCAGGGCACGGATTCGGGGCCGGTGTCCAATTGGTCGGAACGCCATGTCGCTTACGCCGCTGGCCTTGGCACCTTCAGCATCAATGACGGCTTTATTTCAGAAAAGGGGATTGCGATCCGCTTGTTCTCCGTTGTGACTGACCTCAAGGTAACCCCGGATGCCAGAACAGCAGCAAGCCATGCGGGAAATTGCCTTCTCCACAGCAAAGGGATTTGCGGCGTCTGCATCACCCGCTGCCCGGTGCAGGCCATCAGCAAAGAGGGGCATGACAAAATCGCTTGCATGAAATTTGTGTATGGGCAAGCCTCCCGGGACTTTGCGGAGGCAAACGGCGGGGATGCCAAATCGGGAGCCGGATGCGGTCTCTGCCAGACCAAAGTGCCTTGTGAGAGCAGAAATCCGGTGCGGACTGCGCGGTAAGGATAGTGGGGAAACGGTAATTGTAAGAAGCAACTCCTTTCAAACGGGGTTGTTTTTTTCGTTAGAAGGGGAAGTGAAGTTCCGGTATATCCTGGCATAACGAGAGTTACGAAGCTCTTAGTGATTTTATCGCTAAATTTCAATGCTTTATGGTCTGATGATGTATCATAAAACGGAGAGAGTTACCAACCTATTTTTGCGCCTAAAATCTATCATTAAGTATCCAAGTATGGAGGGAGACCATGAGCAATATATTAGAAGGTTTGTTTTACGGCAATTTACGTCCTGACGAATGCATCCATCCGAATAATCCGGAATATCTTTTGTTGACCCGTAAAATTTCCAGCGCAATGGAGGCATATAAAAAGCAACTCTCAACAGATGAATTCGATTCCTTAGAAAAATTGGTTGATTTATTGGGCGAATCCACCTCGATCTATTCCGCTGCCTCTTTTGTCCAAGGGTTTCGGATGGGCGCATTAATGATGGTTGAAGTGTATGGCGGAGGTAAAGCCGTAATATGAATGGTCGCGTGTTCTTAGACGAAAAAAAGGATACGGCGAACTAAGAAAGACCCGCAAAAGCGAGTCTTTTATGCCTTTAATCAAGAATGAATCACGTTATAATAAACTGTAGTCGGATATTGCGCAAGTACAGAAAATTTATATTGGGAGAGGGCGCGGGCATGGACAAGAATGCAGTTTATAAAACAAACAGCTTCTATTGGGATACAAAAGGAAATGACTTTTTAGGAGCAATCGTGCTTCCTTTCTATGGAGCATTTGTCTCAGAAGAAAAATGCCAACTTTTTGGTGATGTCTCAGGAAAAAAGATACTGGAGATAGGCTGTGGAAACGGTCAATCCTTGCAGTATCAGGGGGACCGCAAAGCATCTGAACTATGGGGTATGGATATATCGGAAAAACAAATCGAAAAGGCAACGCAACATTTAACGTCGTGCGGTCTTTCAGCAAAATTGATCTGTTCTCCCATGGAAGAAGAATGTGGCATACCAGAGGATTATTTTGACTTTGTTTATTCGATTTATGCCATAGGCTGGACCACCGATCTTGAGGGTACTTTTTGCCGGATCGCTTCTTACCTAAAAAAAGACGGCGTATTTATTTTCAGTTGGTCTCATCCTATACACAAATGTGTTGTCGCAGAAAATAATATGCTTGCTTTTAACAAGTGTTATTTCGATGAATCTTGGTATTCGGTATCTCTTGATTTAGCCGGAGAAGGTGTGCTAACATTATCGGACCGTAAACTATCAACCTATGTAAATGCGTTGGCAAAAGCAGGGTTTGTTATTGAACAAATGATTGAGGAAACCGACAATGAAATAATGCAATCGCGGGATGAAAACAGTGATTTCGTAAAAAGAGCGAAGATGTTTCCTGTAACTTTTGTAATCAAAGCAAGAAAATTATAAGAATACAGTATAAGCATTTTCCACGCATTATACCCAATGACAAAGAAGGGCTTTTTTAAGAAACATGTAAAGCTTGTTGTTCGCCATGTTTGGGAAGAATACATTGAAAAAGCTGAGGATATACGACATACAGCAGGTAGCAAAGAGCTTTATGCTCTCCGTAGTGAATTTAAAGAAACTGGCAAATAGGTTGTGGAAGAACGGGCTAACCCCTTCGCTTTTGCAACTATTTTCATTAATTTTTGAGATTTCAGGGAAAATATGTTATAAAATTCAAATGGCTTCTTGATTTTGAGTGAATTAAGAAGCCATAAGTCGACAATCTGAAAGACCCGCAAAAGCGAGTCTTTTTTAGCTTGTTATTGCGTCTTCAAACGATTGATTTCCAGCTCATTTTTGGAGGTCTTTAAATAAGTAAATTCAACATCCTTCTGGATGCTATCCAACTTTGTATTAATAATTTGCAGCATGGCTAACGTATCACTTGGTTGTTCGGAGGATAATAAATCAAATTTCTCACTCAAATCTCTGATATCTTGCTTCATATCGCTTATATCGTCTTTAATAGGTTTTAGTTTTAAATCCAACACAGTTTCAAGCATTTTTACAATCTGCTCTGCTTCCATAGCCGAACCACTCCTTTTATAGTATTATAACAAATTCTGAACCCGTTTACCCCTACTGAATAACAAGGAACAAGTAAAAAGGTGTTGCCGAGAATATCAAGTCGTCCTGAAATAGACATTAAAAAAATACTCGGGTTAAACTAGCGAAAATTCGTAAGGGGCATTTTTTCCATTCATCCCTACGAACATTGTCCTACCACAGAAAGAGTTGGAGGAAAATTATCCTAAGTCTAATGGATTTTTTCGGGAAAAAATTGTCATTTTTTTGTGAAATGTGTCACATGGATTTTTAATAGTTTAATATATAATATTTTTATAAATACAATTGGGGGGAATTATGATGAAACTGGTTAAAGGTTTTTTAGTTGCAGGAATCGCAGCCGCGTTATTGTCTGGTTGTGGGGGAAACAAGGAAGAAGCAGCAGCTCCATCTGCCAGTCAGGCAGCGGCAGAGCAAACGGATGCTAAAACTACGGCGTCTATCGTAAACGTAGCAGACGCTTTCAACAAGGCGGTTAGCCCAGAAGGAACCTGGATCATCGCCATTCTTAATGACTTAACGATTGATCAGGAAGTGGTTGTAGACGGCGAATTCCATGATAAGGGTGCGGCAGATGGCAAAATTTACCGGAAAATCGCCCTTTACGCGCAAGACGCGGACCACAATATTACCGCTAATTACACGCTTACCGCACCGAAAGTTACAGTAAAAAGCGAAAATTTAAGAGTTCAAGGCGGAACGATTAAAGGCGACGTTTATGTAGAAGCCAAAGGATTTAATCTTCATGAAACAGCAACGGTGGATGGCAACCTCTACTTTGCAAGCGAAGATGTGAAAGCATCCGCCCAAATCGATGGTAAAGTAACTGGGAAAACCGAAGTCCAATAATCGCGAAGCAGCACAGCAACAGAATCGAAAAGCTAACATCTCAATACCTAGCCTGCAGACCAAGCCCGTTATGGGAATTTGGTTTGAAGGCTTTTTGTGTTCAAAGAGTCTGGTAGGAATGTTGATCCTTGACATATACCCAAATAATGCTATACTAGTAAAAAAATTAAGCATATGAGATTACTCGGAATAAAACCCGCTGCCTTTTTTGATCACTAGAAAATCCCCCATATCATCACCATTCCCCGGGATAATGCAGCGGGTAAGACAACCCTCATATGATCCGGACTGCTCTCCATGATTTTCGCCAAACCGAATTCCTTATCCGATTTTCTTTATTATATTACCTGGCAACAGCCAAATAATGGTGTGCGCCTAAGGAGTGAGTTAAACCCCAATAAAGTTAGAAGGAGGCTTTAATAGTGTCAATTAATTTAGATCGCTCTCAGGTGACCATCAGGGAAAAAAGACTGAAATCCATCGTAGGGTATCAAGGAACGATCAGGGATTTGGCGGAACAATCCCAATCAGGCTGCCTGAAGAACGCATCCAGAGGATTCAGCCAAGCAACCAATTGCAACTCGGGCTGCGCGCAGGGTTATTTGTCTACGATCACGGATGCCGCTATCGTCAATCATGGACCGATCGGCTGTGCGGGTGACGTAGCAGGCGCAAACGCAGGGTTTCAATGGGGGCAGAGAATCAGAGACTGGAACCAGCGAAACGTTCGAATCATCAATACCAATATGTCGGAAAAGGCTGTCGTATTCGGCGGAGACCAGATTTTGAAAGAAGGTATCCTGAAAGCCTATGAGAGATTTAAACCGAAAGCGATCTTTGTCACCACATCCTGCGCTTCCGGGATTATCGGAGACGATATCGAAAGCACGATGAAAAGTACGGAAGCGGAGATTGGCATCCCCGTGGTTCCCGTATTTTGCGAAGGATTCCGGTCACAGATCTGGGCTTCCGGGTTCGATGCGGCATTCCATGCCCTTTTGACACGAATTATTAAGCCTGCTGAGAAGAAGCGTCCCGAATTGGTTAATGTCATCAATTTTGTGGGCAGTGGACGGGCTCTTATTACCGAGATTTTCGGGCGTCTGGGGCTGGTTCCCCAGTTCGGAATACCCTACAGCAACATTGACGAAATCTCCAGATGGTCGGAAGCCGGGGCTACAATCAGCATTTGCGGCACGCTCGGCGGTTATATGGGAAATGGGCTGGAGCAGAATTTTGGCGTACCTTACGTAACGGCGCTGCAGCCGCACGGGATTTCGGGCTTTGATGACTGGCTTACTAAGCTTGGAGAGACCGTAGGCAAGGAGAAAGAAGTGGAAGAATATCTCGCGGAACAAAAGGTGATTGCGGCGCCTGAATTGGAAGAGATCAAATTTAAGCTGAAAGGTAAAAAAGTTGTCGTTGGCATGGGGCCGAGCTTCGCGCATAACTATATCCGGCTCTTGGAGGATCTTGGCATGGAAGTGGTCTGGGGATTCTCCTGGCATTACGACTCCAAGCATGATCATGGCGGATGCCCTTCCTGCACGGTTGAGCTGGCCAAGCAAGACAAAGACATTCCAGTCAGCGTAAGCGATCAGCAGAATCACGAAGTTATCAATCTGCTGTCCAAGGTCAAGCCGGATATTTTCATCGGAAGACATCCCGGAATGTCCGTCTGGGCTACTAAGTTGGGGATTCCCGCGATCATGGTTAGCGATGAATACAGCGCCTTCGGCTATCAGGGAACGATCGAGTTCGGACATCGCATTATCGATGCGCTGACGAACAATAGTCTAGCCGTGAATCTGTCTAAGCGCATTAATCTGCCCTATACCGAGTGGTGGCTGGAGCAGGACCCGTTCAATTTCCTGGAACAAAAAAATAAAAAAACAGAAAGAGAGAATAAGAAAAATGTCGCTGTGCGTTGAGCAAATCAGACATGTGTGCACACTCGGTGCGTTTGAATCGGTACTGGCCATCAAGAGAGCGGTGCCCATCGTTCATGCCGGTCCGGGGTGCGTGGCCAAGCTGTGGACGACACTCGGAAGTCAGAACGGCCATCAAGGCTCGGGCTATGTCGGGGGACATGCCATTCCCTGCACCAATGCCTCGGAAAAAGAAGTGGTGTTTGGCGGTACGGACCAGCTGCGCAAAGTCATCACCAATACCTTTGATGTCATCAACGGTGATTTATTCGTTGTGCTCACGGGCTGTACTTCCGATATTATCGGGGATGATGTGGGCGAAATTACGAGAAAATTCCAAGCCCAGGGCAAACCGATTGTATATGTGGAAACTGGCGGGTTTAAAGGAAGCAATCTGATCGGTCATGAACTGGTTCTGGATGCCATAATTGACCAGTATTTGCAGCCGCAGCAGGTGGAATCGGGACTGGTCAATATCTGGTCGTCCGTGCCTTATCAGAATACCTTTTGGTCGGGTGACATCGAGCAGCTGAACCTGCTCATTTCTTCGCTCGGGCTGAAACCGAATGTGATCTTCGGACCGGATAGCAGCGTTGACGCCGTCAATGATATCCCTAAGGCGCAGTTTAACCTGGTCATCTCTCCATGGGTAGGACTCCGGACCGCCGAGCATTTGAAAGATAAATTCGGCACGCCGTTTCTGCATTATCCCGCGCTTCCGATCGGTCCGACCGAAACCTCCAATTTCCTGAGAACGGTAGGTGAATTCGCCGGGATTGATCCTGCAATCGTAGAAAATGTCATCCGCAAGCAGGAGGAGCGGTACTTCTACTATTTGGAGAGAGCAGCCGACACTTTATTGGAAACCCGACTGCTGCCGAGACGCTTCATTACGGTGGCGGACAGCCTGTATGCGCTGGGAATCGCCAGATTTTTAACCAATGACATGGGATTAATCCCTGAGAAGCAGTTCATCACCGATGATACACCGGCGGATTATCAGAGCGATGTTACCGCAGAATTCGGGAAATTCACTAACGATATCGCTGCTGAAACGGTATTTTCCAATGACGGCGGTTATGTTGAAGAAGAAATCCGAAGATTAAAAATCAGAAGCCGGCCGCTCATTCTGGGCAGCTCTTGGGAACGGGTGGTTGCAAGGGACTTGAACGCCTATCAGTTATCCGTTTCCGCGCCGATCGGCAATGAGATGGTGCTGAGCAAATCGTACGTTGGATATAACGGAGCATTACAGTTGGTTGAAAATATTTATTCCGTCGTCTTGAATGATTTCATGTGAAAATAAGCTCAAAGGTTCGTATAATTGTTCTTAGGAGCAATTTTCGAACCTTTTTTCGTTCGAGATCGCAGGCTCTGCGGACAGGATCTGATCCGATATGAACTTTAGGAGTGAGAAAAGATGAAAGTCATTGCTGTCAACGGCAGTCCGAGAACAAACCGCAATACCGCGACGCTGCTACAGGAAGCGCTGCATGGGGCGCAGTCCCGGGGAGCGGAAACGAAGCTGGTACATCTGTACGATCTGGATTTCAAGGGATGCGCGAGCTGCTTGTCCTGCAAAAGAAAGGGCAACCGGCTGGGCGGACTATGTGCCATGAAGGACGATTTGAAGGAAGTGCTTCAGGAAATTCTGGCATGTGACGCCCTCCTGCTGGGCTCCCCGATCTATTTCGGCAATGTGACCGGAGAAATGAGAAGCTTCCTGGAGCGGCTGCTCTTTCCTAATCTATCCTATAACGAAGGAGAGAGATCCACTTTTAAGGGCAGGATTAACTCAGGCTTTTTCTATACCATGAATGTCACGGAAGAACGGGCCAAGGAGATGAATTACGAGGCGGTATTCCACGGCAACCGGAATCTTCTGAACATACTGGGCGGGGATTCGGAGATTCTGCTCTCCTGCGATACGTATCAATTTGCCGATTATTCCAAGTATGAAGCCTCCAGATTCGACGCTGAGCAGAAGGCTAGGGTCAGAGAGGAGCAGTTCCCCGTTGACTGCAGAAAGGCGTTTGAGCTCGGGGCCCGTTTGGCTGCTGTATAAAATCGAGCTAGTGTCCTTGCGCTGATCCATCGCGTTGATATCCGCTGATCGCTATGTGAAAAAAACACCATAATTTGGATAAACACATAAGCTAAGGAGGAATATCAAAGGAAAGGACAGATGACATGGCACTAGCCAAATTTGTTGATCCCTTACCGATTCCTAGAACCTTAGCACCGGCCTTAAGGAAAAACGGAATTACGTATTACAGGGTAAGGATGAAGCAATTTACTGCCTCTCTTCATCGTGACTTACCGAAAACGACTTTGTGGGGTTTTGAAAGTCAATTCCCAGGTCCGACCATTAACGTCAGAAAGGGCGAGACCATTAAGGTACTATGGGAAAATCAGCTGCCTAAAAAACATATTTTACCGGTAGACACATCTATTCACGGGGCTGGACGGAATCACCCGCAGGTACGCACAGTAGTCCATTTGCATGGGGCAACGGTTCGTCCAGGCAGCGACGGCTATCCTGAAGCTTGGTTTACACGCGGGTTTGCAAAAACAGGACATTTCTTTAAAAATAAAGTCTATACGTATACAAATAATCAGCGTTCAACGGCTCTTTGGTATCATGATCATGCTATGGGGATTACAAGACTGAATGTCCATGCCGGTTTGGCAGGCTTTTATTTTATTAGGGATAAAGAGGAGAACGCCCTTCCGCTGCCTAAAGGTCCTTATGAAATACCGCTGATGATCGCAGATCGCTCGTTTAAACCCGACGGCTCGCTCTTTTATCCGAATCGGCCTATGCGCAGCAGTTTAAAAACTACGACTGCTCGTTTCACTAACTAGGTGGA
>NZ_ASSD01000333.1 GCF_000520715.1 Paenibacillus zanthoxyli JH29 | reverse complement strand
CAGGCTGCCTGCTCCATTCGGAGCTTGCTGTCCTGCCGTTTGTTAATATTATGCGGCTAGCCCGGTGCACGGGCAGCCTCTTATGAAAGATTGTTCCCCGGCGCGTCAGACGCCCAATCTTCCCTTCCTCTCATTTTGCCTGATTAAAGCTTTCAATCAACTCGTCGAGAATGTCCCGGCTGACCATCTTGCCCTTGAAGTTAATCAGGTGCTCCGAGCTTCCGGAGAAAATGCAAGTCGGTTCATATTTTCTGAGAATGATCTTCTCACCATCGACAAAAATTTCGAGCGGGTCCTTGATATCAATCCCCATCGTGCGGCGCAGCTCAATCGGAATAACGATACGTCCCAACTCATCCACTTTTCTTACAATTCCTGTTGCCTTCATCCCAGTATCCCCCTCGATATAACACTTTTTATAATCATTTACATATGGAAACGCTTAAGTCCCATTAAGAGTAAGAAGTGATTACACTCTAATTGAATTGTAAAGTGCTGCTTCTTTCCTGTCAAATCATATTTCTACATTTTTTGATACATATCGACAAAATACAAAAAAATATTTTTGCTAAATTCGACAAATTTCCAATATATAGCTAAAATTTAATCCAAAATAAGAACTAGTTATGTCATAATTTCCAAATAAAAAAGAGCAGCGGCCATAAGGCCGCCACTCTCTGCTGTCACTTTGCGCTTATATTTTTCTCAGACACATTGCCCTTTGAATCAACGGAAGCGTTATATGACAGCTTGTTCAGCGTCTGAATAATCTTCTTGTTATAATTTGCATCCATAAATACCGGCTGGCCGCGTGTGATTTTGACCGGCGTTATACTGGCAGACAGCTTATCTCCGGCAATTTGAAAATTGGCCAGCATTGAATCCAGCGTCTTCTCCCCGCCCCGCGTGGAGCGGTTGAACACAAAGTTTCCCAGCGAATAATAGATGGGCTTGTGCTTGTAGTACTCAATACCCATCAGGCAATGGCTGTGCGATCCGATAATGAGATCCGCTCCGCTGTCGATCATCTGTCTGGCAAGCTTACGGGATTCTTGCAGCGGATAATCCTTGAATTCTTGATTCCAGTGAATGTAAACGACTGTAAAATCACTGTCTTTGGCCGCTTGCTTGATCATGCTCAGCAGCGGCTCCGCGGTGTAGGCCGAGGCCGCACCCGGTTTATTCTTGCCCGCATACCACGAAGGGCTGGACAGCACATGGCTTACACCCAGCACGGCGATCTTCTTGCCGTTCACAGTCTTGGTGTAAGGCTTGAACGCTTCCTCTATATTCCGGCCCGCTCCCGTGCGGCCTATCCCATAACTGTCCAGATAGGATAAAGTGTCCATCATCGCCGTCTGCCCGTAATCAAGAATATGGTTGTTCGCTACGGTCACCCCATCAATTCCGGCATAATTTAACCCAGCGAGCGTACCCGGCTTGGACCGGAACACGAATGTTTTATCCGACGCCTGGCCTCTTATCGAAACGGGCGTTTCCAGATTGGCGAAGGCTACATCCGCTTGCTTCAACACGGGCGCCACTTTGAGGAAGGGGTAGTTTACCCCGTATTTTGTAATCTGATCGCCGACATAACCGTCCAGCAGAATATCGCCGGCGAACACCAGCTTGACGCCGTCTGAAGCTGCTGCTTTAGTGGAAGCGGATGCCGCCGTTCCAATCCCTTCCTTCGTATTTAGGACCAGCATTATCACAATCATGATTGCTGAAATTTTTCGCAAATGGATCCCCTCTCTATTATCTATCGCTATTCATGCAGATAATCCCAGTACCTATCCTATTCTACTATATCAAACCAATCTATTAAAGTGCTGGAAGAAGGACTCAAAAACAGTCCCATGATCCACGTCAAAGTGGACCAAGGGACTGTCTTAGGCTGATTTGAGGAATAAATCGATCAGATCTATCCTTTTTTCCAATTCAGAACACCTTCTTGCACTCCTGATCCTCCTTGAGAATCTCGACGGCTTCTCTAAATCGCTGCGAATGTACAACTTCCCGCTCCCTAAGGAATTTGAGACTGTCCTGCAGATCCACATCGTCGGTCATGTTGATCAGCCACTGGTATGTAGCCCGTGCTTTTTCCTCTGCGGCAATGTCTTCGTACAGATCGGCAATCGGGTCCCCTTTGGCCTGAATATAGGTGGCCGTCCACGGCACGCCTCCAGCATTCTCGTAAAAAAGAGCCGAGTCATGGTTGGCATAATGGGCGCCGAGACCGGCCTCCTTCAGCTGCTCCACGGTCGCGTCTTTGGTCAGCTTGTAGACCATGGTTGCAATCATTTCCAAATGGGCCAGCTCTTCCGTTGAAATGTCCGTAAGTACCCCGATAATCTTATCCGGGATGGAATATCTTTGATTCATATAGCGAAGAGCGGCAGCCAGCTCCCCATCCGCGCCCCCATACTGCTCGATCAGATACCTTGCCATCCGGACGTCGCACTTGCACACTCTTACCGGATACTGCAGCTTTTTTTCATACACCCACACACGCATAACCTCCCTTTTCGCCTCTTTTATGCTTGCTTAGACCTGCCAGGGCCAGGGGCTCTGACTCCATTCCCAAGGGCATTTCGAATAAGCGCGCCCAAAGTTTTGCAGCGGACCGTACAGCTCCTGGAACTGTTTTGCCAGCCGGGTGCGCTCCTGGGTAAGCTGGTTAAACTGCTGGATGCTCTTCAGGTCGGTCGGATGGGTATCCAGGTAAAGATTCAACTCCACCAGCGCAAAATCAAGCGTCTGCAGCTGCTCCAGCAGCTCATAGTAACGGCGATCGTAAGGATTCGCATCCATCTCTTAATTCCCTCCTCTGATTTGAGGTGAATACGGACTGAACAGCGCAGGCCAGAGCGTACCGAATCTCAGCGCCTCCGGAAGACTGAACTGCGGCAGGTTGGGAGGCTGAAACCCCAGAAACAGCTGGGGCGGCACAACATAGGTCCTGCAAGGGATCGGCGGGCAGGGATCGAACGGTCCTCTGAACGGCTTATAGTAGCGTTCTTCAGATACCTGGGGATGCATCGGTTGGACATTTAACGGCTGGAGATTCGGCGGCAAGGGGTTCGGCGACTGGAGATTCGAAGCCTGGAGATTTGACGCCAGGGGATTCGAGGCCAGGGGATTCGGCGACTGGAGATTCGGCATTTGAGAATAAAATGCTTGGGGATTGAACGCTTGAGAATTCAACGGTTGAGTGCTCAACGGTTATTCCTCCTTTACTTCCTTTCTGGCTTGCAAAGCAAAGCCACACGGGAGTATCTTAGTAACTAATTTATGAGGTCCGCAGGCCAATAAGACGTTATTCAGGAAAAATTAAAGACCCGCCCCGTAAAATGCGCCTTTTTAGCGCGGGGCGAGTCTTGCGGGAATATGAATATGCAGGATGCGCTTCATTTCATTATTCGTTCTCAGTCTGAGCTTCAGCCGGCTCTTCATCAAGAGGCGCAGCCTCCCGGTGAATATTAATCCGGGTAATCCTGAGCCGGGTGGATTCTTCGACCTCGAAGATCACATGATCAACGACTCTGCGTTTTCCTTTGGCCGGGTTCCCTTCAAGTTCCTTGAATAACCAGCCGCCAATCGAATCGACCTCGTCGTCCTCGATCTGGACGCCTGTGAGTTCATTGACATCCTCTATCAGCATCCGGCCGTCGACCGAGATATAGCCTCCATCCCTGTACTCCACGTCGGGACGCTCATCTTCGAACTCGTCATGCAGATCCCCGACGATTTCTTCGATAATTTCCTCAGCCGTGAGCAGACCGGCGGTACCGCCGTATTCATCCACAACAAGCGTCATCTGGGAATGATTCTTCTGCATCAGCCTCAGCGCATGGCTGATTTCGATCGATTCCGGCACATTCAGGATCGGACGGACCAGAGCCGCCAAATCGCCCTGCTGCTCCGGAGACGCGAGCAGAAAATCGGTAATATGCACAAAGCCGATAATCCGGTCCTTGTCCTCAAATGCCACTGGATAGCGGGAATGCTTCGTTTCCGAGACGATCCGCATGTTCTCTTCCACGGACAGGTTTGTGTATAGGCAGTCCATGTCTGTCCGGGGGAGCATCACCTCGCGGGCCAAACGGTCGGAGAACTCAAATAAATTGTCCATCAGCTTCATTTCGTCCTTATCGATCACGCCGCTCTTCGCGCTCTGATTCATCAGGATGCGGATCTCCTCCTCGGAGTGGGCGGCCTCCGCCTCGCTGGCCGGCTCTACGCCAACAAGCCGCAGCAGCCAGTTCGCCGACGCATTCAGCACCCAGATAACCGGGAAGAACAGCTTGTAAAAGAAAATCAATGGAGCTGAAAGCAGCAGCGCGGAACCTTCTGTCTTCTGGATCGCCAGGGACTTGGGCGCGAGCTCGCCCAGCACAATATGTAAGAAGGTGATGATACAGAAGCCGATAACGACCGATACGGTCGAAATAAAGGTATGATCCGTAACCCCCAGCTTGAACATCAGCGGCTCCACAAGCAGCTCCGAAATGGCCGGCTCCCCTACCCAGCCAAGACCAAGCGAGGCCAGGGTTATACCTAACTGAGTAGCGGACAGATAAGCGTCAAGACGACGGTTGACTGTAAGCGCATAACCCGCCAGTTTGTTGCCTTCGGTTTGAAGCTGCGTCAGCCGGGATTGGCGAACCTTTACAAGCGAGAATTCCGCCGCCACAAAGACACCGTTAAAAAAGACGAGCACCAGAACAAGCAGAAGGTTAAGAATTAAACTTCCTACCTCAAATTCCGTATGCACGATAACAACGCCCCATTTCTACAAATTGATCGCTTTCCTTGATTTAAAATCAATATCCGGGTAGTACATTTCTTTCACCAGCAGATTGGGGCCGCAGCAGCCGGCATTGGCGCAGTGGCAGTTAACCCTCTGATTAAGCGGATGCGCATTTTGCCATTTTGCAAAAATATCATCCAGTTTACTATCGGCGATATTCCCAAATGCAGGTATGTCGGCAAAATCCGTAACGAATACGTCACCGGTAAACATGTTGACATTGACTCGATTGCGGCCGTCCGGATCATTCCGTACCGTTACGTTCTTCTCGGACTTCAGCCGGCGCAGCAGCTCGTGGTCCTCCTCCAAGATGCTGCATGCAAAAAAGGGCAGTGTCCCAAACAGCATCCACATCTCAGGATTCCTGTGGTCAAGCAGGGAATGGATAGCGGCGGCTGTCTCCTTCAGCGGCAGAACCGGAAGCGAAGACGCGAAATTGGAGGCGTACATCGGGTGAACTTCATGCCTGCGGCAGCCCATTTCTCCGATCAGCCGGTGAATTTCCGGCAGCTTGCCGTGTGTCCGGTAGTTGATCATGGATTCCGCCGAAATGAACATCCCCTCCCGGCTAAGGCGCTGCGCATTTTCCAGCATGGTGTCATACAGGCGATAAGCGGTCTCTTTTACCACGGCATGGCCGCTCCCCGAGAAACCTACCTCATGAAAATCGTCGCCGTTTACATAGTTGAACGAGATATGCATAACGTCAAGATAAGGAAGCAGCTTCTCATACCGGGAATACGGCATCGTCAGATTTGAATTAATCTGTGAGCGCACCCCCCGCTTCTTCGCATATTTGAGCAGCGGCACGATGATATTGTCCACAGCATCCGCGCGGAACATCGGTTCTCCGCCGGTAATGCTGATCGTCTCCAAATGCTCCACTTGCTCCAGGCGGTTCAGCATATTCTCAAGCGGCAGCATCTCGCCTTCCCGTGTCGTAAGACTATCGCCGACCGCACAGTGCTCGCAGCGCATATTGCACAGATTCGTCACCGTCATTTCCACACTCGTGAGCACGTGCTTACCGTATCTGTGCAGAGAGAGAATCGGGTCCCAGGGATCGTAATCGGGCGATAATTCCTTCGTTATTGAAGTTGGCGATTGTAACCTATTCATGTACAGTAACTCCTTCAGAAATTCCGTCTTACCCCATATCATACCATGAACTCTAAAAAAACCGCATTCCCCCGCAACTTTTAAACCCGTTTCGCAGAGGCCAGACCCGTCAAAAAACAGAATGCAGCGAAAGACGAGAGCGAAGGCCCCTCCGGCGGAGGCGCCTTCTTCCCCGTTCCCGCTGCATGGCGGCCCGGCTCCACATAAGACTCTCGGCGATTACTTTTTCAAGTATCCGCAACTATTCCACCACGCTGGAAATGATTACGGACAGGGTCTTGCGCAGATCAAGTTCATAAGGTGCGATCTTCTCTCTCTCCGGGCCTTCAACGATCCTTACAACGGGTCTGTGGGGAAGACTCGGGTCGATCTTGACGACCACCCCGGTCTCCCCGGTGCTGAGTTTGACACCCAAGCCAATCGGGTAAATCGCCACACGGTCGCGAAAAATCTCCAGCTGCTGCTGCTCGTATAGCGTACCTGAGCCGACATAAAGCGCCTCTACCGCCTGGTGCGGCAGCATAGCGTTTTTATAGACACGGCTGGAGGTCATGGCGTCATAGGAATCGGCCACGCCGATCCATTTGGCATATTCGTGAATCTCTGGGCCGAGGAGGCCGCGCGGATAGCCGGACCCGTTAATCCGCTCATGATGCTGCAATGCGCAATGGGCGACGAGCAGGGGAATGTTCGGCTCATCCTTTAGAATCTTGAATCCGATCTCGGTATGCGCCTGCATGTGCCGAAACTCCTCATCGTTTAGCATACCCGGTTTTTGGACGATTTTGACCGGGATCTGCGTCTTGCCGATATCATGGAGCAGAGAGCCCAGACCGAGCATTGTTAATTCGCTGCGGCTGTAGCCGTGAGCGATTCCAAGCACCAGGGTATAAAGGCATACGTTCAGTGAGTGGGAATACAGGTAATTGTCGGTAGTATACATGTCGTGCAGCATAATCATCGGATCTTCCTGTCCGGACATTTCGTCCAGAATGGAATCCATAATTTTGGAGAATTTCTTATCCAGATGATAGAAGCCTTTCTTAATGCCTGAAGCGCTCGACATTTCCTGAAACTGAGTGCGTATTGTCTTCAGCGCCTGATTACGAGTATCGTCCTGAAGCATATTCGGAATTTCCACATCTTCCGTCAGCGCATCATGAATATATACATAGCCGATATCTATCATTGACAAGCGGCTAATGAGCGAACTGTCCAGCACCACACCGTCCGAGAGCAGCACTAGTCCTTCATCGTTGTATATTTTTCTGCCCAGCCTCATCCCCTCTTGAAGCCGGTTGATCGGTACCAAACGCAACTTGGCTCACTCCTGCCTTAAACGGTAATTAGGTGCCCTGCTATAAATTTATGATTATTCTAATATCTACCGTTACTGCTGCATACAACAAGCGAGTCAATTATCCATTGTTATAACGTCGCCGCGGCAGTAGATATCAGCGCATAACGAACAACCAGAAACAGGCGGCCAACACAAAGCGGTAAATGGCAAAATGGGTAAGCCGGATTTTTTGGATCAGACGCATGAACAAAACAACGACGATGTAAGCTACAACGAACGAAACCAAAAATCCGATAGCAAAGATTCCAATCATATCGCCGGTAATCTCCTTATACGAATCGAGCAGTTCATACCCTGAAGCCGCGCACATGATCGGGATGGCGATCAAAAAGGAGAAGTCGGCCGAAGCCTTATAGCTGACGCCGGTCAGCATGCCGCCCGAGATGGTTGAGCCGGATCGCGAGAAGCCGGGCCACAGCACGGAAATAATCTGATACAGTCCGATCGCCAGGGCCTGTCCGTAGGATATGTCGTCCATTTCTTCCGCGGTGACCCGAATTTTGCGCTTGTTGACCCATTCGGCAATGATCATCAGAATCCCGCCTGCGACAAGCGCCCACAGCACCGTACTGGCCCCAAACAGGCTCTTGATAAAATCTCGGGCGAAAAAAGCCACGGCCAGCGCAGGAACGATACCTAAAATGACGTGGATGAGGTTGAGCCGCGAGCGGGGCATAACGCCCCCTCTTTCCCTCTTGCGGCCGATTCCCAGCAGATCGAGTATGCGGCGGCGGTAAACGAACGCGATGGCGAGAATCGCTCCCAGTTGAATGACAATTTCGAACGTCTTCATCAAATCACTCTGTTCGTTAAATTGAAGCAGCCGTGAGGTCAGAATCATGTGGCCGGTAGAGGAAACAGGAATAAATTCGGTAATCCCTTCAACAATGGCTAGAATAATGGCTGTAATCGTGTCCATATTGGCCTCCTAAACAGTTCTGCGATTTGAGTAAATGAAAAAAGGCTGGCGGGCTGCTAGGGAATTATCGGTTCCCAGCGGGCTTGCGCGCACTCGTCCAGACTTCCCGGACGCTGCAATTCCATCCGCAGCAGGTCCCGCAGGAAATGAGGCAGCAGGAACAGAACATCCTGTCCATTTCCTATTGACTCATATCCCGCACGAAAAGTGAACATATCGATCGTTCCGACGGAATACTCCCTGGTGTCCTCAAGCGGCTGTCCGTCGACAAAAACTGCAATATTTTTATCATACGGCATCGCATAAGGATCGTACAGGATTTTTATTCCGTCCACCGCCAGACCGCCGAGCCGTTCTCCCCGGAAGCCGTAACCGTAAATGACCTTCTCACGGAACTCGGCGGCCAGACTCTGCTTCAGCGCGATGCGGATATCTCTGCCGGACAGCCGCATAACGCACGGATTGATCGGGGAAGGACAAAGCGCATGCAGCATACCTGCCGTAATCTCCCCCTTAGGAAGCGGTCCGAGCAGTTGGCCGGCATTTACCAGCGAGAACGCAGTTCCCGTGAAACGTCTCACCGACTGCGCCAGCAAATTGGCAAAAGGGGATTCTCCACTGATATCAAGCGCGAGGCTCCGGTCGGTAATGGCGACCGTCTCGCTCAATGCTTCATTTCCGCGTTCCAAATGAAGCATGGACGCAGCGGAAACTGCGGATTCGGAGAGCGAGGGATCGACGGGGAAGCTCTCACCCGTTACATACCGGAAAAGCCCGTTCTCTTCGCCGCGTTCGAATACTAGCCGCCCCAGGTATCGCCCGAATTTACCTGCCCCGCATACGGCCGTACCGCCAATGATCAGCGGCTGCTCCAGCACATGATGGGTATGTCCGCCCAGAATGGCGTGGACGCCTTCCAATCGCTCCGCAAGCAGCTTGTCAGCCGGCAGGCCCAGATGGGAAAGGATAATCAGAATATCCACCTGAGGCGCGAGCAGCCGGCACTCTTCCCGGAGACATTCTTCCGGCTCCATCGCATCCCAACCGAGCAGCGAATAGAACGGGGCAAAGGGCGCGGTTGCTCCCGTAATTCCGATCCTAACCCCCTCTCTTTCCAGAATCGTGTGGCGCTTCATCCAAAGCGGGGGATTGCCCGTTGCCGTCTCTACCAAATTACAGCATACGACCGGACACTGGAGGCCGGCAAAGATGCCCGTCAGAATCTCTTTTGAAAACGTCAGGCCTTCATTGTTTCCGATCGTGACGGCGTCATAGCCTGTAAGGTTGATCATATCAATATTCGCCTGGCCCATCGTTCCTTCGGTTGCCGCAGCGGCCCTGTCCATATGATCGCCGATATCAAAGAGCAGTACGATGCCACCTTGAGCTTCTGTTCTCTGCCTTGTGATAGCCGCTGCGAGCGGGCTCATCATTTCGAAGTGGCTGTGAATATCGTTGGTATGAAGAATCGTAAGTCGCTCTGTTTCGGGCCTCATCGTCCAAGCTCCTTCCGGCTTTATAGCCGCTCCCATAAGAGGCGGCAGGCAGTGTGTCTTTAGAGCCTAGCATAACATTTTCAATCACAATATGGTATATTGAAGTCATTACGATCATTAACGAGGTGAACCCAACATGCAAATTTCAATTCGTCTTTTCGCGGGGCTGGCCGAAGCGATCGGCTCCCAGGTCCTAGATTTCCAAGTAGCCGAGCCTCAGGTAACTGCCGGTAAACTCAAGGAGCTGTTGTCCGCTTCCTATCCCGAAGCCGCCGGTCAGATCAGCGTTTCCATGGTTGCCATTGATCGCGAATATGCTCCGGAAGACACTGTTATCTCTGGTTCCTCTGAAGTGGCGCTGATCCCTCCGGTTTCCGGGGGGGAGCCTACCCCGGAGGAGGGCAGCACCCAGAATGGATTGTATACCGTAACGGAGCAGCCGCTCCGTACGGAGGACATCCTGGATAAAGTGCTGGACAAAGATCATGGCGCTTCGCTTGTCTTTGTCGGGACAACACGGGAAATGACCGGAGACGAGCGGACTGAGGCGCTTCACTACGAGGCTTATGTTCCGATGGCTCTCTCCAAGTTTGAGGAAATCGGCCGTGAGGTTATGGAACGCTGGCAGGCGCGCTGCGCCATTTCTCATCGGATCGGACATGTTGGATTGAAGGAAGCCAGTGTTGTCATCGCCGTTTCTACCCCGCATCGCGACGCCTGCTATGAAGCAAGCCGCTTCGCGATCGAAGAGCTGAAACGTATGGTTCCTATATGGAAAAAGGACCTAGGCGCTTCGTCTGAGGAATGGAAGGGCGCTGATAAGGCTTATCGTGACAATTGGCCTATAATTTCCCAATGATTTCATTGTGAAATTCACCTTTTCTTGTTATGCTCAAGAAAGAACGGCTGCAACTTCATTTAGAGGCTGTATCCGTTTCTCATAGAATATAGAAGAGATGTATAAGCGCGCTGTTAATACATTCTTATATTTTTAAATAATAACAGGTAGAGGTGGCATAGGATTTGAAAGTGCACATCACGGATTTAAAGCCCGGCGATCTCCTGAAGGAAGATACCTTCAGCAACCGAGGCATTCTGATATTGTCCAAAGGAGCAGAGCTCCAGGAAGATGACATTAATAAACTTTTGCTGCATGGCGTGGACTATGTTGACATTGAAGGTCCCGCACAGTTGGCCCCCTCAGCCCCGTCTGTTATTCAGACGGTAACTAAGCAGTTCGACCAAACCATAGAAGGCTTTGAATCCCTCTATCTGGAGGCGCTGACCAAAGGAAGCTTCAACCAGACCATGGTTGACGATATCCTGAATCCTCTGCTGAATTCGCTCGATCAGAATAAAGATGTCGTTTCTCTGCTCCTTCTGCTGGATCGTGATGACGACTATACTTACATCCATTCCCTTCAGGTCGGTATGCTAACTTATTATATTGCTTTCTGGCTTGGCTATTCCAAGAAGGAATGCTACGAAATTTCGCGGGCAGGCTATTTGCTCGATATCGGCAAATGCCGCATTCCGGCAGCCATTCTGAAGAAGCCCGGCAAGCTGACTCCGGAGGAATTTCAGGAAATCCAGCGGCATACTACATATGGTTACGAGATTATCCTCAACTCCATGAGCGACCACAGCACGGCACTCGTTGCTCTTCAGCATCATGAACGCGAGGACGGCTCCGGCTATCCCTCCAATCTGGTAAAAGACGAGATACATCCGTACGCCCAGATCGCCGCGGTCGCAGACGTGTACAGCGCTATGACGACTTCCCGGGTGTATCAGTCGAAACGGGAGCTCATCGGCGTATTGCGGGAGCTGCACAATCTCGGCTTCGGCAAGCTGAACGGCAAGTCCGTACAAGCTTTTATCCAGCATCTTATGCCGAACTTTATTGGTAAAAGAGTGCTGCTCAGCACCGGCGATATGGGCGTTATTATTTTGAATAATACAACCGACGTGTTTCGCCCCCTCGTACAAAGCGGAGGACGCTTCATTGATCTTTCCCGTGAACGGAATTTAGCAATTGTTGAGATTTATATGGATTAAGGATTTCAGCAGGCTCCAACCAAGGGCAATTACAGACTAGCTCAGGCAAAACGGCCACGTCCTGAATATAAAAATACATCGCCCCGTCGCCGACGGTTCTTCCCATTCCAATGATCCTGCCATTGCAGACCGCCACCACGCCATGTACGGAGTCTGCAATGGAGCGTTTCGTCATTTCCGCATCGACTTCTCCCCATCCGACGGATTGCCATAAAGAGTTATGCTCCGTAACCGTTGGAAGCCGCTCGATAATCTCATACCGATAGCTTTTCATAATAAGTCCCTCACTCCTTTGCTCGGACAAAATCTTGTCTCCTCTCCAAAATACAAAAGCCCCCTGTCCGGTAACCGGACAGGAGACGCAGTTGTACAACAAGAAGACACGCACCTTCTCTAATGAAAGCGTATCTGCTTCCACACATACCAAAAGCGCATACTGCTCCTATCCAGAGAACTCGGATGAACCGATTTTCTGGTGGCGGATAGGTTAGCAGTCCATGGCTTATAACCATTCCTTTCATTCTGATGCTCGAATATATCATACTTTATCAGCCCTATTCAAGGCGGTTGTCTCTATTCAGTCAAAGACGGATACAGTTTGTACATACTTTTTCCATATAGTTCTATGTCCCTAGTAAATATTGGGTGTATAATTGGAAGAAAATAGATTATAGGGGAGATGCGTTATGGTTAAGCAAGCGGTAAAATCAGGACTCTTGTTGATGTTGGCCTTTATCCTTTCCACCCAGCCACTTTTTGCGGCAGGCAAGACGGTAAAGGTAAAAGTAACCTTGGTAAGCGCTGAACTGGTTCACAATGAGCATGTGGGCAACGAGTGGTTGTGGGGCGGTTATGTAAACGGCAAGGAGATTGAGGAAGGATCATCCGTAACGGTAAACGTAAGCTCTTCGGGCTCGATCAAGCTTCGCGCAGACGCGCAGGAACAGGATAAATATCCCGAAGACGGAACAGCCAATGCTACGGTCAAAGTCGCTTCTATCAAATCCTCTGTAAGTAAGACCTTAAATGTTAGCGTGGTAGAGAACCGCGGACGTTATTCCGGAAACACGGCAACATGGCGCTTTGTGTTCAAGATTCAAAAGCTGTGACGATTGTTCACAGTTTAATTAAGAGACTGCGTCTGTCTAAAAAGAAAAACGCGGTCTCTTTACCATGTCATTTCTTTTGTAGAATATAATCGACGAACCCCTGACGAATCTTTTCCCCGTTATATATTCTCTCCAATATCCTGTCCTCTTTATATAACGTATCCATATCGCTGAACAATGGGTCCGGTTCCCCCTCCTCGTAATAAGAATGAATAACGGGAAGATCGTCCTCAAATTGCTCGTATTGATTAACTCCTACCTTGACACCCTGTCCGCATCGAAAATCACGGGTTGTGAGAAAATTTACAAACAGCAGTCCCCCGGACTTTAAAACCCGCTTCATTTCGGCTATGGAAAGCTCAACTTCCGCTTTTGTCATATGGAATACGGAGTTGTAGGAATATACAAAGCTCATCGTTTTGTCTCCGAAGGGCAATTTCCTCATGTCGCCTTGTGTTATATTTAATTCTTGATCTTTGGCTCTGGCAAATTCCGCGGCCCGTTTCAATTGTTTGATATCGTACTCAATGCCAAACGTCGAATATCCGAATTCCGAGAATAAACTTAAAGGCGGAGTTTCGCCTCCCGCACCGCAATCCAGTACCACCCGATCAAGATTAACTTCATTGCAAAAGTACAGAAATCTGTATAAAGGAACTTGCTTGAACACTTCCTTCAAAGCTTTCAACTCCTTCTTTAAACTAGGGACTTTTCGAAGTGTACTCGGGCGAAATATTACAGAAACCGGAACTGCGCTTCGATCAGACCGTTATAGATGCCTTGTTGTTCTGTCAGTTCTTGATGAGTTCCCATTTCTTTGATTTCCCCATGGTCGAGGACGACAATTTGATCCGCATGGCGGATCGTGGACAAACGGTGGGCGACGATAAACGAAGTACGCCCTTTGAGCAGCACCTTCAGCGCCTCCTGGATTTTCAGCTCCGTTTCGGTATCGATGCTCGCTGTCGCTTCATCCAGAATCAGAATGCGCGGATTGGCCAAAAGCGCCCGGGCAAAAGACAACAGCTGACGCTGGCCCATCGACAGTGCGCTGCCGCGCTCTTCTACCTGAGTTGCATAGCCGTCCGGCAGCTTCATAATAAAATCATGGGCGTCTACCGCTTTGGCCGCATCCTCTACTTCCAGGTCACTTGCGTCCAGCCTTCCGAAGCGGACGTTGTCCCTGATCGTTCCGGAGAAGATGAATGTGTCCTGAAGCACGATTCCAATCTGGCTACGGAGGCTATTTAGCGTAACATCACGGATATCTTGGCCGTCTATCGTAATTCTGCCCCCCGTAATATCATAGAAGCGTCCAATCAGATTAATAATGGTGCTCTTGCCCGAACCGGTATGGCCGACAAGCGCAATCGACTGTCCGGCTGATACTTCAAGATCAATTCCCTTCAGCGCCGCACGCCCTTTTTCATATTCGAAATAGACCCGTTCAAAGGAAATATCTCCGTGAATGGTAGGCAGCGGCTTGGCCTCCGGTTTGTCCTGAACAAGCGGCTCTTCATCCAAATACTCAAAGATCCGTTCCGAGGAGGCCATCGCTACGAGCAGCTGATTGTAAGTCTGCCCGAGCCGATTGATCGGGTCCCAGAAATTGCTCACGTATGTGCTGAATGCAACGAGCACGCCGACGGTCAGATTGCCTGTCTGTATCATATACGCGCCTAACCAGAAAAGAACCAGCGTTCCGAGCCCGCCCGTCACCTCAATAATTGGCCCGAATCCTTGGTTCATTGCCGACGCCTTATCCCAGGATTTCTTGCTGTCCCTGTTCATTGCATCGAAGTAATTCATGTTCTCAAGCTCCTGGGTATACGCCTGGGTTACCCGGATGCCCTGAATCGACTCGTTCAAATGGGAGTTGATTCGCGAGTTTTTGATCCGCACCGCCTGCCAGGCTATGCGAATCGTCCGGCGGTACTTAGTCGAGACGAGGAACATAATCGGAACGGTAACCATGACCGCAAGTCCCAGCTTCCAGTTCAGCGCCAATAAAATAACGACAATACCGGCAAGCTGCACGCAGTCGATAATCGAGTTCACAACCCCGTTCGTGAACAGATCCTGAAGAGAGTTAATATCATTGGTGACTCTCACAAGTACCGAACCGGCCGGACGCTTGTCGAAGAAATTGAACGACAGCTTCTGAATATGTTTGAATAGATCGGAACGAAGATCATAAATGACTTTTTGACCGATCACATTCGTATATTTGATACGGAATACGCCTGCGATCCACTGCACGATGTATAGAACGATAACGCCTGCGGTGAGCGCATATAGCAATGCCTGATCCGGGTTCCCGTTCTTAGGTGCAATCGCCTTGTCGATCGCCAGACTGGTTAGAAACGGTACCATCAGCTTCGTAATCGTTCCCAGCACCATCATCAGGATGACAAGCGGCAGCATTTGTCTGGCATACGGCTTCATGTAGCCGAACAACCGCATAAACTGCTTCCAGTCAAAAGCTTTATCAATGACTTCGTCATCCCTATAAACAAATCTTTTCTGTACCGTTGCGTCTGTCTCTGATTTCAGAGAACCCGGAGCTTCATTTTTTCTGCTTGCCGCTACATGATTCACTGGTCTTCACCACCGGCGGCCTTCGCCAAATATTCAGCGTATTGAATCCGGTATACATCCCGGTATGCCCCGGGCATGCCAATCAGTTCCTCATGGGTGCCCCGCTGCACGATTCTTCCTCCATCCATAACGATAATCTGGTCGGCGTGGCGGAGAGATGAGATCCGGTGAGCAATGATGAGCGTCGTCCGGCCGTGCATAACCTCCTGAAAGCCCGTTTGTATTTCATGTTCTGTTTCCATATCGACCGCGCTGGTAGCGTCGTCAAGAATCAAGATCCGCGGATTCAGCAGCAGGGCTCTCGCGATGGCGATCCGCTGCTTTTGGCCTCCCGATAGCCCCATGCCGCGCTCACCTACAACGGTGTCATAGCCTTCCGGCATTTCCATAATAAAATCATGCGCCTTGGCTAATTTTGCCGCCCGGATAACCTCCTCCATCGTCACCTCTTTCAGCCCGTAAGCGATATTTCCCCGAATGGAGGATGAGAACAAAAAGGTCTCCTGGAACACGGCGGCGATCTGCAATCTGAGACTTCGCACTCCCAGTTCCCTGATGTCAGTACCGTCAAGCCTAACGCTGCCTTCATCTACATCATAAGCACGCATCAGCAGCTGAATAATCGTCGATTTGCCCGACCCGGTTCCGCCCAGAAAGCCGATGACCGATCCCGGTTTGGCTTCAAAATGAATATCCGTAACCGCCGGCACCTTATTCCCGTAGGCAAAGGTAACATGGTCATAGACGATATGACCCTTAACTTCGGCTGAATTCAGTTCTACTGCATCCGGTTTATCCTGCACATCAATCCACTGGTTCAACACCTCGAGCACTCTCTCTCCGGAAGCCTTTGACTGCGTATAGTTGTTAATATGAAACCCGAGACCCCATACAGGCGCAATAATATACCAGATTAGACTGAAAAAAGCGACAAGCTCGCCGAGCGTCATTTGCTTGTTAATAACAAGCGTTCCGCCAACTCCAAGTAGAATCGCTACACAAGCGCATGCCAGAAACTCCATAGCCGGGAAGAACTTGCTCCACAGTTCGGCGGCGTATATTTGATTGTTCTTGTAGCGTTCGTTGCGTCCTGAGAATTTATCGACCTCATACCGCTCTCTGGCAAAAGACTTGACCGTCCGCACACCGGTAACGTTCTCCTGAACCGTTGTCGTCAGCTCGCTGAGCGCTTGCCGCATCTCCTGAAAAGCAGGATGGATACGACCTTCGAATTTAAAAGCAACCGCAGCCAGGAACGGCATCGTAACCAGCGTCACCAGAGTAAGCTGCCAATTCAATGAGAACATCATCATCGATCCAAACGCTACCATGAAGAAGACATTTAATAGCTGCGCAAATCCGAAGCCGATAAAAAGACGGATTGCTTCCAGATCGCCGGTCAGCCGGGACATGAGATCACCGGTCTTGGCGGTGTCATAATAACGGAAGGACAAAAATTGCAGCTTCTCATAACACGCATTCCGAAGACGGTAAGCCAAATAATTCCCAAGCCTTCCTCCGAAAAATCCATGTGCAAACTGCAGACACGCCTTCAAACATACAACGGCCAATACCGTCAGCGCAAGCAGGGGAACATCACTAAATTTCATAGGTAAGATAACATCGTCAATCAGCTTTCTTAGCAGGTTGGGGGTAATTAGCCCCACGGCCGTAGCGGCAGCCAAACAAACAATCGATAGAATCAGAAAATGCAGCCTCTCCCGGTAATAAACCCGCAGCTGCCTAAGAACATCCATGTCTCTCCTCCTTTTTTTCACAAGTTTCCGAACTTTAACGCTTTCAATTTCTAGAGACTTTAAGGAGTTATCACTCCTAATTTAATGGAGCAAAGCGGAAAAACACCCAAATTTAACGTCAAACACCCAAAAACACCGCTTAACCAGCTAAATACGCCCCCGGATTCATAGAATGCTTCCTTTTTCTCACAAATACTGGTGTACAAAGAAAAATCGGAAACAAATAAAAAGCGTCCCCATTGTCGGAAACGCTCATCGTTATCCTTGTCATTATAAATTGTCTGGCTTTAACGGCTTTTGATTAAATCAAGATGGTTCAGGCATCTCCATCTCCGTTACGACCTGCCACGACATGCCGTACTTGTCCTCAAGCTGGCCGAAGTGTGCTCCCCAAAATTGCTTCTTCAACGCGTCGATTACTTTGCCGCCTTCGGCAAGCTTATCAAAAGCCGCATAAGCCTCTTCTTCAGTCGAAAATTCAAGCGTAAGGGCCAATCCATTTCCCCGTTCGATCGGCTTAAAGGAATCGCTCATATAGAAAAGAATACCAGCCGCCTTGAAACTCAGATGCATAACCTTGTCCTTATACTCCGGATTTTGGTCTGGGCCATCCTCGAATGTCATCACACTCAGAACTTCTCCACCAAGCGCCTCGGTGTAAAACGCAGCCTGCGATCTTGCATCCTCCGAAAAAATGTAGGGGGTTAGCTTTGCCATGCCTTCAACATCCTTTCCTTCCTGAGTTTGAATTTCCACTCACAGCTTACCACAGAACATATGTTCTTGTCTAGTTGTTTAAGCGAAAATAAAAAGCCTCACCGCAAGGGTAAGGCATTCACTTATCATTTTTTGATGACCATTCTTGAAGTTTTCTTATTTACCTCAGCATCATGATCAGCAATAAAATCATTCAGTAATTTTTGAGCGGAAACGCATTCGGTGGGTGTATTCGCGCCCGTTGTTCGCAGCAGCTCTACCATTTTTCCCTTAACGTTCAGATCGGTTAGAGCATCCCCACTGCGCAAGAAGCAAAATTTAAGGTCCTCCCCCTCCGGGAAGTACCTCTCGCTCTTGTTCGTTTCTGAATCCACTGTGAAAAATTCAATATTGCCGTCAAGATTTATACCGCCAAAAGCAATCATGACCTTAACTCCGCGTTGATTCAAATCATCGCTATTGAAAAAATCAACCAGCGCATTATGGATGACAGAGAAATCCGTCTTTACATCAAAGTACGGCAGCATCTGCACCGACAACTCTTCACACGGTCCTTGGCTGCCCGCAAAAGCAATAAACGCTTGATTCCCGATATTAATAAATCTCTGATAATCTTCTTTCAAGATTTCTTTATTATCCCCTATTAACGTTCCATCGCTCATTACGCATAAAAAATCCTTTCTGCCCAAAACAGATACAAAGCTCATCGTATTCCTCCTAATCTTGGATATGCAGTCATTCATTTATGTAAAAAAATACGTGCCCGAGCGCCTTGGGCAAAAATGCGTCAAGATCACTGCGGACACGTATTTGCATGTTACATAAGCCGGGAACCCTTGATCACCTCAAGGCTAGCCGATGCTTCCTTCCATCTCGAATTTGATAAGACGGTTCATCTCGACGGCGTATTCCATCGGCAGTTCCTTGGTGAACGGCTCAATGAAGCCCATTACGATCATCTGGGTCGCTTCGGCTTCCGTAAGACCGCGGCTCATCAGGTAGAAGAGCTGCTCCTCGGATACCTTGGAGACGGTCGCTTCATGCTCCAGCGTAATATTGTCGTTCATAATCTCATTATAAGGAATTGTATCCGAAGTAGATTCGTTATCCATAATGAGCGTATCGCATTTAATATTTGACTTCGCGCCTTCCGCCTGACGGCCAAAGGAAGCGAGTCCGCGGTAAGTAACTTTCCCGCCGTGCTTACTGATCGACTTGGAAATGATGGTGGACGTCGTGTCCGGTGCCAGATGGATCATCTTGGCGCCGGCATCCTGATGCTGGCCTTTACCGGCTACCGCGATAGAGAGTACGGAACCCTTGGCTCCGCGTCCTTTCAGAACGACCGCCGGGTATTTCATCGTCAGCTTGGAACCGATGTTGCCGTCAACCCATTCCATCGTCGCGTTTTCTTCCGCAACCGCGCGTTTGGTAACGAGGTTGTAGATGTTCGGCGCCCAGTTCTGAATGGTTGTATAGCGGACACGCGCGTTCTTTTTACAGATGATTTCAACGACCGCGCTGTGCAGCGAATTCGTGCTGTAGACCGGAGCGGTGCAGCCTTCCACGTAATGCACGAAGCTGTCCTCATCGGCAATGATCAGCGTTCTTTCGAATTGTCCCATGTTCTCGGAGTTGATCCGGAAGTAAGCCTGTAGCGGTATTTCGCATTTAACGCCTTTTGGAACGTAGATAAAGCTTCCACCCGACCAAACGGCGCTGTTGAGCGCTGCGAACTTGTTGTCGGTCGGAGGAATCACGGTGCCGAAATACTGCTTAAAGATCTCGGGATGCTCACGCAAAGCCGTGTCCGTGTCCGTAAATATTACACCCTGCTCTTCAAGATCATGCTGCATGCTATGGTAGACGACCTCGGATTCGTATTGTGCGGATACACCTGCAAGGAACTTTTGTTCCGCTTCGGGAATGCCGAGCTTATCGAATGTTTCCTTGATTTCGGAAGGAACTTCTTCCCAGGTCTTGCCCTGCTTCTCGGATGGTCTTACATAGTACTGAATGTCGTTGAAATCCAGTTCGTCAAGGTTTCCGCCCCAACGCGGCAGCGGCATTTTACCGAATTGCTCGAGCGATTTCAGACGGAAGTCCAGCATCCACTGCGGCTCATTCTTAATCGCCGAGATTTCCTTCACAATTTCCGGAGTCAGCCCTTTACCCGTTTGAAATACCGCCTTGTGCTCGTCCCGAAAACCATATTTGTACTCTTCAATTTCAGGCGCTTTTTTGGCCATGGGGTACGCCTCCTTCAGTTTATTTAGTGATGTTGCCGCTCTTCCTCGTCGATGCCTTTGCGCAGCGCATTCCAGGCCAGAGTCGCACATTTGATCCGCGCCGGAAATTTGTTAACGCCGGACAGGGCCTCTAAATCTTCGTAATCGTCGAACGTCACGTCCTCGCCCTTCATCAGTGCAGAGAATCGGCTGGCCAAATCCAGCGCCTGCTCTACTGTCTTCCCTTTAACCACTTCGGTCATCATCGAAGCGGAGGACATGCTGATCGAACAGCCTTCACCGATATACCGGGCTTCCTTCACGATCCCGTCTTCCACTTTAAGCTGCAGTGTAATGCGGTCGCCGCAGGTAGGGTTGTTCAGTTCCACCTTCATAGCATCGTCTTCGAACAAGCCGCGGTTCCGGGGATTCTTATAATGATCCATGATTACACGTCTGTACAAATCATCTAATTGCATCGGCG
>NZ_ASSD01000332.1 GCF_000520715.1 Paenibacillus zanthoxyli JH29 | reverse complement strand
GCGTTTGTGGGGGATGGCGGATTGCGCATCAAGCGAACGTGTGCCCGCTGTCCCTGCGGGATACGCTCTACGTTTGTGGGGGATGGCGGATTGGGCATCAAACAGGGAGTGCCCGCTGTCCCTGACGGGATGCGCTCTGCGTTTGTGAGGGATGGGGGACAGTGCATCAAGCGAAGGTGTGCCCGCTGTCCCTGACGGGATGCGCTCTACGTTTCCGAGGATAACAAGAAACAGCAGGCCCGGTAACCCGGGACTGCTGTTTTTTACCTCGATATTAGGAACTTGATGATGACCATGCCGAAAAATACAACCGCCATAAATGTAGTCATTCCGAAAAAGCCGTTCATCAAATCGCCAAGGTCATTGCGGGGCTCTTCATTTACATGCTCCCGTGGGTCGTGTTTCCGCACATTGACATCCATAGTTTGACCTCCTCACAGAAATGGACAATCATTTTGATTGCAGGAGTATGAGTTAAGTCATTGACATATAATGCGCTTTCTTTAAGTATACTCAAGTCCCCGGTAAGTTGTAAAGATGATCAGGACCTTAGTGATGCGAAAAGGGGCAGATAAGACGGAAAACCTGAAACGGTACATCTTTTTGTCCATATGAGTTAGCCACGGGGGACACGCCTGCGAACATACAGTTTTTGGGCACGCTCAACGTTACATTTAGTCCGGACAGCCCGAAATTCCTGCGCAATCGGCTAGGCCCCTTAAATCCGGAGTCATGCCCTAC
>NZ_ASSD01000331.1 GCF_000520715.1 Paenibacillus zanthoxyli JH29 | reverse complement strand
CCCTTGGCTAAGGGGGATTTAGGGGGATCGAAAAAGGAGGTACAACAACATGCTGGCCAAACGCATCATACCCTGCCTGGACGTTAAGGACGGCCGGGTAGTAAAAGGCGTTAACTTTGTAAACCTGCGGGATGCCGGCGATCCGGTGGAGCTCGCGGCGATTTACGACCGGGAAGGCGCAGATGAGCTGGTGTTCCTGGATATTTCCGCATCGGTGGAAGGACGGGCGACCATGGTCGAGGTCGTGCGCAGAACAGCGGGTGAGATCTCCATCCCGTTCACGGTGGGGGGAGGCATATCGGCCCCCGAGCATATGAAGACGATCTTACGGGCCGGAGCCGACAAGATCGGCATTAACACGGCTGCTGTAAACAATCCGCAGCTGATTCTTGAAGGAGCGCGGCGGTTCGGCTCCCAATGTATTGTAGTGGCGGTAGATGCCAAATATAATGAAACTTGGGGCGAGTGGGAAGTGTACACCCACGGCGGACGCAAGCCTTCCGGAATCAAGGCGCTTGAGTGGGTGAAGGAGGCCGAGAGGCTGGGAGCGGGCGAGATTTTGCTTACCAGTATGGATGCCGACGGTACCAAGGACGGCTTTGATATAAAACTCACATCTGCTGTCAGTGATCTGGTGGATATTCCGGTGATCGCATCGGGCGGAGCGGGAAAGATTGAGCATTTTTACGATGTGTTTACTGCGGGCAAGGCGGATGCTGGGCTTGCAGCGACCATTTTTCATTATAAGGAAATTGGGATCGGCGATTTGAAGGCCGACTTAAAACAAAAGGGTGTGGAGATCCGATGAACGAACAGCAAAATAAGGCGACAACTGAGCAGCAGGAAATTTTGGAAGGAATACGCTGGAATGAAGCCGGGCTTCTTCCGGCTATCGTGCAGGACGACACCACCCTGGAAGTGCTTATGTTCGCATACATGAACCCGGAATCGCTGAAGCTGTCCCTGGAGAGGGGACAGACCTGGTTCTGGAGCCGTTCACGGGGTGAGCTGTGGCATAAAGGCGGCACTTCGGGTAATACACAGGCAATTACCTCGATTCACTACGATTGTGACAGCGACACACTGCTTGTGAAGGTCAAACCGGAAGGGCCGTCCTGCCATACAGGCAAGGTTTCATGCTTTTACCGTGAGCTGCCGCTCGATAGCAAGGCCGCAGACAACCAACCAGCAGAAGAGTTACATATCGCTGAAAAACCGGCAGGAGAGCGTTTTGCCGTGCTAGCCGAACTGGAGCGTGTGATCGCCGAGAGAGAGGTGGAGCGTCCGGAAGGAGCCTACACCACCTATCTGTTCGACAAAGGCGTTGACAAGATCCTGAAAAAGGTCGGCGAAGAGACGGCGGAAACGATTATCGCGGCCAAAAACAAGGATAATGCCGAGCTCCGGCTCGAAGTCAGCGACCTGATCTACCATCTGCTCGTCCTGCTGCAGGAGCGCAAGCTTCCGCTTGACGACATTATGGCCGAGCTGAGCGCGCGCCACGAGCGGCCCCGCCGCGATTAGTACAGAAGGGAGCCTACCATGCTTATCGATTATCATACCCATCACGAGCGCTGCGGGCATGCCGTAGGCAAGCTCGAAGATTACGTACGCCGGGGCATCGAACTTGGCCTTAAGCAGCTCGGCCTGTCGGATCATCTGCCGCTGGTTCATGTCGATCCGGCGCAGTATTATCCGGAGATGGCTATGCCGCTTGAGGAGCTTCCCCGCTATGTCGAGGAATGTCTGGCCCTGAAGGAGCGTTACCGGGGAGTCATCGATATCCGGGTAGGGCTTGAAGCCGATTATATCGAAGGCTATGAAGAGGAGATCCGCGAACTGCTCGCTCCTTACCCTTGGGATTACCTGATCGGCTCGGTGCATTTTCTCGGCGAGTGGGATATTACCGACTTCCGGCAGGTTCATGGCTGGGAAGGCCAAGATCCCCTTGCGGTCTACCGGCGCTATTATCAAGCGATAAGCAAGGCTGCATCTTCGGGGATATACGATATAATAGGGCATATGGATGTTATCAAAAGATTCGGCTACGGACCGGATACACCAGAAGGGCAGGCGGAAGTGAAGGAGCTTGAGCTGAGCGCGCTGCGGAGAATAGCGGATGCGGGAATCGCGATGGAACTGAACGCCTCCGGCCTGTTCAAGCCGTGTGCGGAGATGTTTCCGGCTCCGTATGTGCTGAAGCAGGCGCTTGAGCTCGGCATCCCGCTGACGCTGGGCTCGGACGCCCATGATCCGGCCAAGCTTGGTGAAGGCCTTGCGGAGGCTCGCAAGCTGCTGTGGGATACGGGATTCCGTGAACTCGCGGTATTTGATAGCCGCCGCCGGGAAATGGTCTTTTTTGAAGGATAAGAATGAATTAAGGAGGGCGCTATGCAGCACCATACATTGCGTATTTTTTCCGGGTCGTCCAATCCGAAGCTGGCTGCGGATATTGCCTCAAGGCTTGGCGCGGAGCTGGGGAAGATTAAGCTGACCCGCTTCAAAAGTGGCGAGATTTATGTGCATTACGAAGAAAGCATCCGGAATTGCGATGTCTTTTTGGTGCAATCTCTCTCCCATCCCATCAATGAGCTGTTTGTCGAACTGTTGGTAATGATTGACGCCGCGAAACGGGCGTCGGCGCGAACGGTCAATATTATCGTTCCGTACTACGGCTATGCCCGTCAGGAGCGCAAGTCGGCACCTAGAGAGCCAATCTCCGCCAAAATGGTTGCAGACGTGCTTACGACAGCCGGCGCGACGCGCGTACTTACCCTCGATCTGCATGCGGCGGCGATCCAGGGATTTTTCAATATTCCGGTTGATCACTTGACGGCGCTTGATCTGATCAGCGGGTATCTGAAGGCCAAGAATTTGTCCGATATAGTGGTCGTATCGCCCGATGCCGGTCGCGCTTCCACGGCCGAGAAGCTGGCAAGCAAGCTGGATTCGCCGTTTGCCATTATGATCAAGAAACGTCCGGCCCATAACGAATCGGTCATAACCCACGTCATTGGCGATGTGGAGGGACGGACTCCGGTCATTATCGAAGACCTGATCGATACGGGAACTACCATTGTCAACGTTGTTGAAGGATTGAAGGAGAGAGGGGCAAAGAACAGCATCGTCTGCGCCACGCATGGATTGTTCTCCGGTCCTGCGATCGAACGGCTGGATCACCCTGGAATTGAGGAAGTGGTGGTAACCGATTCCATCGAGCTGCCTGCTGATCATTCCGGCCGCTTCACCGTTCTCTCGGTCGCTCCAATGCTGGCGAGGGCCATAAGTATTATTATCGAGGGCGGTTCTATAGACAAACTGTTTGGAGACGCGGGAATATAACATTCCCCGTCTTTTTTTATCTCCAGAATGAAATACGATACGGTTTCAGGCTCCCGTTCAACTTGAAAACCTCTTTCGGTTTTATGGTATACTGTGTGAAGACAGCAGAGGCCAACTCTGGAAACGGCAAACGTGAAGTTTGGAGAATCGCTTGCAAAGCGCGTCTTCTGTTGGAAAGAGGGTTAGGGAGCTTATAAGGAGGTGCCAGCTTCCATGATAGAAAAGATTTCAGAGATCGATGGCGGGACAGGAAACGTTATCCCCGTCGCTCTGAACGCTAATTTTTTCTTTGAAAGAGCCGTCCGTTCGCTGGATCGCTTTCAATATGAAAAAGCACTGAAAAATTTCCGCAAAGCGGTTGAATATGAACCGGAAAATCCGGTTAATCATTGCAATATGGCGGGTATACTGTCGGAGATGGGGGATTACGAGGCGTCTAACGCCATTCTGGCCCATGTACTGGAACAGGTGGACCCTTCAATGACGGAATGCCATTTTTATATGGCCAATAACTTCGCTAATATGGAAAGCTTTGAGGAAGCCGAGCGCTCGCTCGTGACGTATCTTGAGGAGGATGCGAACGGCGAGTTCCTCTCGGAATCGGAGGAGCTGATGGAGCTGCTGCACTATGAGCTCGACCGTCCCGTTTCGCTGAACCGGATCCGCTGCCGGGAAGGGGCGGTCGAACATGACCGTGCCCGGAGCTTGCTGGAAGAAGGGAAATTTCCGGAAGCGGTGCGTCTCTTGGAACAGATCACCGAGGGAACCCCCGATTTTTTGGCGGCGCATAATAATTTGGCTTTGGCGCATTTTTATATGGGCCGGTTTGCCAAAGCGAAGGAATGTATTGCTCGGGTGCTGGAGAAGGAGCCGGGCAATTTGCATGCGCTATGTAATCTGGCGATTTTCCTGCAGTACGAAGGGGATCGGAGCACGCTGGATGGGCTGCTGCAGATGCTGGAGGTCACTGTTCCATTTCACCGGGAGCATGTCTTCAAGCTTGCGACGACAATGGGGATTCTGGGACGGCACAGAGCGGCTTATGGTCATTTCCGCCGTCTGCTGAAAGACGAAGAGATCAGCGGGGACGCCGGGCTGTATCATTACTGCGCAGCCGCAGCTTGCAACAGCGGACTGCGGCTGGAGGCCGAGCGCTGGTGGAGGCAGGCCGCCAAGCTCGACCCGGAGTCGGAGGTGCCCCGGTTCTTCTTGAACCAGCTGCATCAGTCGACGGCGGAGGGTTCGGAACTGCCGGCCGTCAGCTATAACTATCAGCTCCCATTTCAGGAGCAGCTTAGGCTGTGGAAGGCCAACAAGGGCAGCTTTGTGGAGCAGGTTAGGGTAAATCCGCTGCTGCGTTCGTCCTTCTTCTGGGCGCTGCGATACGGAGATGCCAGCTTGAAGCGCCAGGTCACCGAAGCGCTGACTTGGATCGGCGACGAGGAGATGGCGGGAGCCCTCAAGGAACTGCTTAGCGAGCCGGTACAGGACGGAAAGCAGGAGGAATCGGGTCTTCTCCGCCTGCAGAAGCTTATCGGCATGGAGGCGGACAAGGAACAACGCCCCGAAGGAAAAGAGAGGCTTCCCCGCGGCTAGCAGTCCGGGTGAGGAGCCCCGGGATCGTCCCCTTTGGACATAATAGGGATAACAAGCTTGGCATACAGCCAAACTTTATAATAATCCGTTTGCGAGGAGGGCACTTAAGATGTATAAATCGATTGTAATCGGAACAGGTCCAGCCGGTCTGACCGCCGCCATTTATTTGGCGCGTGCGAATTTGAACCCGTTGGTGGTTGAAGGCCTGCAGCCGGGCGGACAGCTGACAACGACGACCGAAGTGGAGAACTTCCCTGGATTCCCCGAAGGTATTCTCGGACCGGATCTTATGGACAATATGCGCAAGCAAGCGGAACGCTTCGGGGCCGAATTCAAAAGCGCCTGGGTAGAGTCCGTCGATTTCTCGCAGCGGCCCTTTAAAGTGAATGTGGATGGGCTTGGCGTACTGGAAGCAGAAACGGTTATTATCTCGACGGGCGCTTCGGCCAGGTATCTCGGAATCCCTGGAGAGCAGGACAATGTGGGACGCGGAGTCAGCACCTGCGCTACCTGCGACGGCTTCTTCTTTCGCGGGAAAAATATCATTGTCGTCGGAGGCGGCGACTCCGCGATGGAGGAAGCGGGCTTCCTGACACGGTTTGCAAGCAATGTTACGCTGGTGCACCGCCGCGAGGAGCTGCGGGCGTCCAAGATTATGCAGGACCGCGCAAAAGAAAACAGCAAAGTTTCATGGGCGCTGAACCGCACGCCGTTGGAAGTTGTGACCGGCGAGACCGGAGTGAAAGGACTGCTTGTCCGCGATAACGAAAGCGGTAAGGAAGAACTCATTGAAGCCAACGGGGTCTTCGTGGCAATTGGCCACACGCCAAACACCGCTTTCCTCGGCGGCCAGATCACAACTGACGCGAACGGCTATATCGTGGTCCGTCCGGGCACAACAGAGACGAACATCCCCGGTGTGTTTGCCTGCGGCGACGTTCAGGATACCCGGTATCGTCAGGCCATTTCAGCAGCGGGTTCGGGCTGTATGGCGGCGATGGACGCCGAGAAATACCTGGAGGGCACAATGGTGCATGACTGGAGCGAGACGCTGGATAAATAATGAGGCCAAGAGCCTTCAAGCGGAGCTAATCCGAAACTTATAAAGAAGCCAAGCTTCACCTGAAACGGGGAGCTTGGCTTTTTGCGTGAAATCATGCTACCCAAAGCCTGTTTCCTATGCGAGGGAATGCGGCTGGAACCAGACGGTGCGGAAGTCGACCCAGCCGCATGAATTCAGATTGATTCCCTGGATGGTGGAATGGAACCGGGTGTTGCTCTTCTTGTGAAGCAGAAAGAGAACGCTGCATGATTGACGCAGCAGTTCCTCGAGCTCATAGAGTCTGCGCCAGCGGCTGTGCGGGTCGGAGTCAGACAACACCGAACGAGCCGAAGCTTCTACAGTCTCCCGCATACCGTCCGGCAGGGCTGAAGGGAAAAATCCTTTCTGTAAGTATAATTCCAGATCCTGGATTTCATCCTTGCCGAGAACGACCTCATACAACTGACAATCGTCCTCTGGCGAAAAGCCTGGACCGGCCACACCCTCTGCCTTGCGCACCTGAATTTCCATACGGATACCGAAATCGCGGCAGCGCTGCTGGATCCACTGCGCGTCGGCGACATGTCTGCTGCGGGTGGACAACAGTACAGTCTCTCCCCGGTAACCGCTTTGCTCTAATTGCCGGTAAATCTCCGCTGCATCCGGCGAGGGTTCCATTCTAGCCGCAGGGTCTGCGGCTTCGCCGTGCTGAGTACGGAATCCCCGCGCCGGATAAATACGGTTCTCCCCGAGATCGGCGATCATTTGCTTACGGTCAATGACCAGATCAAGCGCCCGCCGGAAGGCGAGGCTGCTCTGGGGCCCTCTCTTGCGCTGGTTAAAGACCAGCATGCTGCAGCCCGGAGAAATCGTCTCCACCTCACGCCATTCGGCATCCGGTCCGGCGCTTTTTCGCAAATATCCATTGTAGACGTTCTGCTCCGTGCAGGAGGCGCCGGACCAGTCCGGCTCCTTCAGCATCCCCGCATCCTGCTCGGACAGGTGTATGATTTCAACCCGATCGATATGCGGCCTGCCCCGGAAATGGGATGAAAAAGCCTCCAGTATGCAGATACTTTCATCATGCCGGACCAGCTTGAACGAACCGGTTCCTATCGGCTGTCTCATAAAGGCGGCCTCGTCGGCCCCGCACAGGTCTGCGGGAAGGATGGAGGACGCTTTGACGGAAAGCAGGTGGAGAAAGAGATAATTGGGTTCTGTAAGCGTAATGTGGACTGTTTTGCGGTCAAGCATACGGATATCGGATATTCCCGTAAACATCCAGCTCTGCTCATAGCGCTCCGGATTCAGCCGCAGCCGGTCGAAGGTATAGATGACATCCTGAGCCGTCACTTCCCTGCCGTGATGGAAGCTTACGCCTTTTCTTAGGTGGATGATCCATTCGCTGCAGTCGGGCGAGCTTTCCCAAAAATGGGCAATGGAAGGCCGAAAGGTTTCGCTAATCGGATCGAAATCGACCAGCGTATCGTAAATATGGCCGATAATATGCGAGTCGAAAGCAAAATAGATCGAAGCGGGGTCGAGCGTTACAATGGAGCGCTGCACGGGGAACCGAAGCGTATCCAGCACGGTGTCGGTACCCAAAGTCCGGGTAAAGCCCATGCCGCCTGAGAGCCATTCCAGGAATCCGTTCTTGACCTGCGAGGACTCGCCGAAGCGGTCGATCAGTTCGAGCGCCCCTTTGACATCGCCTTTTTTCGTTTGGGATATGGCTTCTTCAAGCAGTATATCCTGCAAGTCGGCTAGAAAAGTGAGCATGGAGGAATTCCCCCGCCCAAGCCCGGGCTGCCAACTAATCCATCCAAGATCGGACAGTTTGCGGAGGACGATCTTAACGTTGCGCGGAGTACAGTGCCATATCTCGGTCAGCGTTTGAACCGTGGCGGGAAAGGGAATATTCAGTTCGCGGTCGACGTAAGACGATCGAAGCTCGAAGAATTGCAGAGCAGCCAGCACAGGGAAAACCTCCTTCATTCCGCAAAAAAAGGTGAAGCGGATAATTCGGATTATACCCTTTTTACCCCTTTTGGAAAAGGTATACTAAAAATAACATCCGGATGTGAGATACGACAAAGAAAGGGGCGGGATCATTGTGATTATGAATCATCCTGCAATAGCGGAAATGCTGGTGGAGAAGAATCGGAAAGAGCTTGAATGTCTGGCGGATAGACAGTGGAGAATACAAGCTGCCGAGAACGTTAAGAGCAGGCCATTGAAGCGAGAAAGAGGGACCCTATGGTCCTTGGCTTTAAAAAGAATTAGCAGAATGCTGTGAAGCGATTGAAAAAAGTCGGTCACACCCCTTTAATTGTTGAAAACCTCAGTCCTGTTACCCACGTCATAAATTAATCTGTTCCCCTGAATTGGGGGCAGCCCGACCATCCGGCGGTTTTTTTCTTTATGACCACAACTCCAAGAACTTTAGGCGGCGCATCCTACCCGGGTGTGCCGTCTTGCCTTGACCGCAGGGAAGGCTTCTATTATAGTGGGTATCGTGGGATTTACTATTTTAGCATAGGAAAAGGTGGCTTGTTACATGTCGGAAAATATCTACGTAGGCGTGGATTTGGGCGGAACCGCCATTAAGGTGGGCATCTGTAATAGTGAAGGCCATTTGCTGCATACCTATGAAGGGCCTACCGGAACTGAGATCGGTGTCGATACCGTCATTGACAACATCGAGAAATACGTGCGTCAGATTGTGGCTGATTCGCCATATGAATGGGACCAGCTAGCCGGTGTTGGAGCGGGAGTCGCCGGTTTCACGAACATTCGTGAAGGGATTATTATTCTTGCGCCCAACATTGGATTCAGAGACGTGCCGATCCGCGCCATTCTGGAGAGTCGATTGAACAAGCCGGTCAAAATAGATAACGACGCCAATGTGGCGGCGCTTGGAGAAGCCTGGAGCGGGGCCGGTCGTGGCGTAGACAACTGTGTCTGCTATACGCTGGGAACAGGCGTCGGCGGCGGCATTATTATTAACGGCAAGGTTTATCAAGGGTTCTCCGGTCTTGCCGGCGAGCTCGGCCATATTTGCGTGGTGCCTGATCTGGAAGCGATTCAGTGCGGGTGCGGGAAGATGGGCTGTTTGGAAACCGTTTCCTCAGCAACGGGGATCATTCGGATGGCAAATGACGCGGTAGCGCGGGGCGACCGGACAACGCTTTCCGCAGTGGAGAAAATCGCTGCGAAGGAAGTGTTCGATGCAGCCAAGGCTGGAGACGAAGTAGCGCTGCGGATCGTGAACCGGGCTGCATTTTACCTCGGCAAATCTATGGCGGCAGTCGCGGCTGTGCTGAATCCCGAAGTCTTTATTATCGGCGGCGGCGTGTCCAAAGCCGGTGAAATTCTGTTCGAAGAAATCCGCCGCGTATACGCTCAGGTTACGCCTGAACCGCTGCAGAAGGATGTAAAGATCATTCCCGCACAGCTCGGCAACGATGCAGGCATTGTCGGCGCTGCCGGTCTTTTGCTGCGTTCTTAAGAAACGGAAACGGAAAATTATTCATACACTAATTCTAGGGAGGGGAAGCTTGATGACCGAAGAGGAGAATACTCCGTCGGCGGCGGCCACCCTGATCATAATTACCGGAATGTCGGGAGCGGGCAAGACCATTGCCGTGCAAAGTCTCGAAGACCTCGGATTTTTCTGTGTTGACAATCTTCCGCCCGTTCTTATCCCTAAGTTCGCGGAGCTGATTGAGCAGTCCAAGGGGAAAATCGCGAAGGTGGCGCTTGTTATTGACTTGCGGGGCCGCGAGTTTTTTACCGCTTTGTCCGAATCCCTCAGCTTTATCAAGGATCACTTTACGATCGGCTGCGAGATTCTGTTTCTTGATGCTACCGATTCCGTACTGGTGCAGCGCTACAAGGAAAGCCGGCGGCGGCATCCGCTCGCTCCGAAGGGCCTGCCGCTTGATGGTATTCGGCTCGAACGCAAAATGCTGGAGGAGCTTAAGAATTCGGCTACGCAGGTTATGGATACGAGCAATATGAAGCCGGCCCAGCTCAAGGAGAAGATTATCTCCCGCTACTCTCATCTTGGAAAAAGCACGCTCTCCGTTAACATTACCTCATTTGGCTTCAAATATGGCATTCCGATTGATGCGGACCTCGTGTTTGACGTGCGCTTTTTGCCCAATCCGCATTATGTGGATCATCTCCGGCCTCATACGGGACAGGATAGCGATGTTTACGATTATGTAATGAAGTGGCCCGAGACGCAGGCATTTCTTGAGAAGCTGCTGGATATGCTTCAATTTCTGATTCCCCAATACCGTAAGGAAGGCAAGGCCCAGATCATTATCGGCATCGGCTGCACGGGCGGCAAGCATCGCTCGGTGGCCATTTCGGAATATTTGGGCAAAATGTTGGGGGTCAGCGAGACGGAAACGGTATCGGTCAGCCACCGGGATGCCGAACGCGACCGGCATTAGGAGAGAAGGGGTATAATCGTGGCTGAATATTCGGGACAGCGTCCGCGGATCGTCGTTATGGGCGGCGGAACCGGACTGTCCGTTATGCTTCGCGGCTTGAAAGAGATGCCGCTTGATATTACGGCTATCGTTACGGTGGCCGATGACGGGGGAAGTTCAGGCATACTTCGCAGCGAGCTGCAGATGCCGCCGCCGGGTGATATCCGCAACGTCCTGACGGCAATGGCGGATGTCGAGCC
>NZ_ASSD01000330.1 GCF_000520715.1 Paenibacillus zanthoxyli JH29 | reverse complement strand
GCGCCCTGCCGTGAACGACAACCTGGGCGGTCATATCCCTTGTCGGTTTGATAAGAATGGGGTTCATGTCCGTCGTAGCCGTAATCCCGCAGGCTTCCGCCTGAACGCCCTGCGCCCGGCCGATCTCTTTGCCGTCTAAGGTAACATAGGAGTTCAGCGCCATATTTTGCGATTTATAAGGCGCCGTCTTGAAGCCGTCCTGAACCAAAATCCGGCAGACCGCCGTGGTGATAATGCTTTTGCCAACGTCGGACGCCGTTCCCTGGAACATAATCGTTCTCGCTTTACTCACTTTCCCTCACCTCTTGACCCTCGCATTCGGTCCATTCCCCATGCCTAAGGGGATTCTCCCAGAATGGCTTCTTCCCGATATGCGCGAGCCATGAATTGATGACTCCGCCATGGGTAACAATTAGAATCCTGCCGTAATCCTGCCCGCTCACTTCCTTCATAAAATGGCACACCCGGCTGCGGACATCGGATAGCGATTCTTTCCCGCCGGGCGGGGTCCGCGTCTCGATCTGTTCGTACCAACGGGTCATTTCTTCGGGAAAGCGGGCCATCGCTTCTTCATAAGTCAATCCTTCGATCCAGCCGAAATCCGTTTCTCTCAGTCTTGCATCCGCGATCAGCGGAGGCTGGGTTCGGCCTGCACCGCATACCGCCCGCTGCACTTCGCAGGCTGTCTCGCGGGCTCTCCGCAGATCACTGCAATAAATGGCATCCAAATGAAAATGCGCCAAAGCGCTGCCCAGTTCCTTCGCCTGCTTCCTGCCCAGCTCATTTAGCGGCTGATCCGTATGCCCAAGGTAGCGCCGCTGCGTATTCCACTCCGTAGCTCCATGCCTGGCTAAAATAATCTTGGTTAGCGGGACGTTCAATCTGTTCCCTCCGCTTCCCGCCGATTGCAGAGAGCGCCGCGCAGCGCGGCAATCAAGCGTTCATTCTCCATGCATGTTCTAACCGCAATCCGAAAGTATCGGGTGTCCAGACCGGCAAAGCCTGCGCACCCGCGAATCAGAATGCCTTGCTGCCCCAGTAGGAGTTGGAGCTCTGAGGCATCCGGCCCGGAGGCGCCGATGCGGACCAGAATAAAATTGGCTTTTCCCGGATACGGCAAGCAGCCCATTCGCTTTAATTCCTCTTCCAGCCAGGCCCGCTCCACGGCTACGAGCCGCTTCGTGCGCGTTTCGTATTCGGTCTGGTTTAATGCGAACACCCCGGCTTTTTGCGCCAAATGATTTACGCTCCAAGGCACCTGCAGCTTCCGAATGAACGAGATATTGTCCGGATGGGAGGCGGCGTAGCCCAGGCGCAATCCGGGGATGCCGTAAAATTTGGTCATAGATCGGATAACGATCACATGTCTGGAAGCAGCCGCCTCGCGAATGAAAGACAGCTCTCTCTCGTCCTCGAAAAAGTCGATAAATGCCTCGTCCAGCACAAGGGTGGTATTATGCGCTGCGGCTGTGTCCGCAAGACGAATCACGGCTTCCCTGTCCAGCCACTGTCCCGTAGGATTGTTAGGCTGGCCAATAAACAGCAGGTCCGCTTCTTCGCAGGCGGCGAGCAGCGCTTCCTCAGGGATGGCGAAAGCGTCGTCCGCAGAGGCGGGAACGGATAGAACTTCGGCACCGGCTTTTAATGCGGCTTCGGCATATTCCAGAAACGCCGGATTAATCACCGCTACTTTCCCCGGTTTAAACCCTCGCACGATCAAATCAATGATTTCGGCGGCCCCGTTGCCAACCAGAATGGACGCAGGGTCAATATTATATTTTTGCGAAATGGCTCTTCGCAGTTCCCGGGATTCAGGGTCAGGATAGTGAACCAGCCCCGTCCATTCCTCATGAAGGACATCCTTTAACCCCGGCGGCGGTCCCAGCGGATTAATATTCGCGCTGAAATCCAGCATTTCCCGTGCAGGAACTCCGAACAGTTCAACCGCCGTAGTCAAGTCTCCTCCATGACCGTTTCGCTCAAGCATGCCTTCTCCCCCTGTTTTAGAACGATATATATA
>NZ_ASSD01000329.1 GCF_000520715.1 Paenibacillus zanthoxyli JH29 | reverse complement strand
CTTCCGCTTCTCCCAATGGAAGCCGGTTAATTACGGAGCGAAGCTGGCAGCGAATCCGGAGGAGCTGGAGCGCTTCCTGGCACCGTTGTCTGCGGCAGGCGTCGATATTTTCCATGCCTCCAACCGCCGGTTCTGGGAGCCGGAGTTCGGGGGCTCAGACCTCAACCTGGCGGTCTGGACGCGCAAGCTGAGCGGCAAGCCGGCTATAACCGTCGGCTCCGTCGGTCTGGACTCCGACTTCACCAGCCTTTTCGAGGAGGGCAAGGGCGGGCAGGCTGCCGGCATCGACAACCTGATCGAGCGTCTGGAGCGCAGCGAGTTCGACCTCGTCGCTGTCGGTCGCGCGCTGCTGACCGATCCGGCCTGGGCGGCGAAGATCCTCGACGACCGCACCGAAGAGCTGCAGCCGTTCACGCGGGAGGCTCTTGCCACGCTGAGCTGATTCAACGCCGGGTGCCGGGCAGCAGGAGCCGACTCAGCTCCCAAGGCCTTTTCGGATCCAGTCCGAAAAGGCCGTTTGTGCATTTGAAAGCGCATCGTGCTAATGGGTTAAGTCCTCTCGATTCACTATTGCTTTCTTCGCGTATAACAATATATCAAGGCCACGTTCTCTTTTTTAACAGCATTCCGAGAAAAGTCCCCTTCCTCTACAGGGAGGGGATGAATATCGGCCAGGTAACCCTGGAAAATTATTGATCTACATTAGCTCATTTGATACAATCAGTCTTAGTTAGAGATAAGGCTGGTGTATCAATGAAATTAGACTCAAATAATCACTCGGTATTTTCCCTGAACTATCATCTCATCCTTTGCATTAAATACCGCAAAAAAGTGCTTACCGACGAGATCTCAGACTATGCGAAGGTCATTTTTGAACGTATTGGAGAGAACTATCATGTTACGCTGAGTGAATGGAACCATGACAACGATCATATCCATGTACTGTTCAAGGCGCATCCCAACACCGAACTATCTAAATTTATCAATGCCTATAAAAGTGCCAGCTCTCGC
>NZ_ASSD01000328.1 GCF_000520715.1 Paenibacillus zanthoxyli JH29 | reverse complement strand
AAATTTCTGTGTCTACTATCTTGACAGAGGTCCAAATGTGAGTGCAAACGATCCGGAATTGTCATGGGCCACTCCTGTTTGAAAGATAATCTCCGCTTCATCGGGGTAAACAGCGGCTAAGTCTAAAAGCAGCGTTCTGGCTTCCTTCAGGATCGCCTGGCCTTGCTTGGCTCTTGAAGCTTTACAATATCCTTCCGCACTAACAGTGAGCAGCACTCCACATGTGAGGAGTAGACAGTGACAACAATTCAAAATTGTGTCCACAGATTGGTGTTTGCTCTAATGAAGATTTGAGAAAAGGCTACCAAGGCTAAACCACAGTTGAACCGTAGTTGATTATAAGCTAGATGGCAAAGCATTAAGATACATCATAATACAATCTTTATTTGTTTTTAATGCGTCTATTGTTTTTGGGTGTGGCTGTTTATATACTACAGGATAATCCAACTCGTCGTATTCTCTCCGTACCGAGAAAGCTAGTTTTTCTTTGTTTAAAGAGAATTCGGAATTGACACCCAGCTTATTTCCACAAGCATCCAAGCGAATCCATCTTCGGATAGATTTAAGATAAACCGCATTTAAAGCATGAATGCAGTATCCCGTATCCGGCGTATCTCCTATTCTTTAAAAAACAATACTTCCGAGGCTTTACATGTTATTCGTGAACTTTGAATATCCCATGAATGCGATATTTCGTCGCGAACAAATTCGTAAGCCTTTTTCACAAAAATGGTCTTCATCAGTCGATGTTGAATATAATTCCGATGCTTTTTACTTTAATAGATAGATGACTATATTGAACCTCTCATGACTAAAGTCACGAGATTCTT
>NZ_ASSD01000327.1 GCF_000520715.1 Paenibacillus zanthoxyli JH29 | reverse complement strand
GCTGGAAACAACGATCGGCGGGTATCCGGTAACGTGGACTTATTACAGACAGGGGGCCGACCTTTACGTAGAAACTGGAAGCGAGGATGCCCGTTTCGGTGGCGTTAACCAGACCTATATCCTACGGGACGGAGAGAGAATCGGAGGGAAACAGCTCACTGCCAACTTTACCGGGGACGGCAATAACAAGGCCATCGACGTTTACAAGAACTTCAAGGGGACGGAAGCGGAAATCCATATGTTTTATTATACCCTCGACGATCCGGAAAAAGAGACAAGGGTCACGCTGCAACCCGGGCCGACGCACAGCGGCAGTCCGGCGCAATAAATGAATGGACGGGCAGGTCAAGGTTACAATTCGGCTGAGGTATTCTACATCATTAGATGAAACTGACAGGAAAGACGGAGTGGGCCTTGCGCTCCTCCCTTTTTTTCGTATACAGTTATTAGACTGAAAGATTATGACCGTCAAGCCTAAATGTTGAACAGAAGTTTACACGGGCGGTATAAAGGAGAATGAGCCTTGAATGAGATAAGATGCGGGTGGGTAAACAGCGATCCGCTTTATATAGCTTACCATGATGAAGAATGGGGCAAGCCGGTGTACGGCGACCTCGAGCTGTTCGAGCTGCTGATGCTGGAAGGGATGCAGGCGGGCCTGAGCTGGTATACGATTTTGAAAAAAAGGGAGAGTTACCGCGCAGCCTTCGACGGGTTCGACCCGGAGAAAATTATCCGGTATGACGACGCAAAAGTTGAAGAGCTGATGAATAATGCGGGGATCATACGCAACCGTCTCAAAATCAAGGCTATTATTAATAACGCGCGAGTATACGGCGAAATTTCCAGGGATGAAGGAGGCTTCAGCCGTTATTTGTGGAGCTTTGTCGGCGGCGAGCCGGTCTTGCCTGACCGGGAGAGCCTGAAGGATGTTCCCGCGTCGACGCCGCAGTCGGACGCCATGAGCAAAGCGCTGAAAAAGAAAGGCATGAAGTTCGTCGGCAGTACAATCTGCTACGCGTTCATGCAGGCATCCGGGATGGTGAACGACCATGTACGGGACTGCATCTGCCGGAATATAAGCAGGAGATAACAAAACACCCGCTTTCCTCCGTACACCTGAACGTGGTGTCCGGCTGATATGCGGGTGTCTTTAAATCCACGCTGAACCACTCTATTTTTACTTTTGAAATACTTCCAGGCCTGCTTGCGATTTCAGAAGCTCGGATTCATCCGTTCTCTCCCAAGGGAGATCCAGATCGTTCCGGCCAAAATGACCATAAGCTGCGGTTTGCTTGTAAATCGGCTTGCGCAGGTCCAGCATCTTAATGATGCCTGCCGGACGCAGATCGAAGTTGTCGCGGATCAGTTCCACCAGCTTGTCTTCGCCAATGCGGCCTGTCCCGTAGGTATCCACGTGAATCGACACCGGATTTGCCAGCCGATCCAGATGCGTAATAGGCGGATGCTCCTTTCGTTCTTTATTCTTGCGGGCAGCGTAAGTATCATCCGTAATCTTATCGGCTCAATGATGATTGCCGCACTTTTTATAGTTGTCCATATCGACATTCAGAAGGTATTTCTCAGGTCGTTTAAGCCTTTGGCCAACCGCATGTAGTATTTAAGCGAAGGGTTCTGTTGGTTGCTGGAGCAGACCTCCTATACCTTGGCCGAAATTGCCCACTCTGTCGGCTACCCCGATATCTTCTCCTTCTCGAAAGCATTCAAGAAACGCCTTGGTGTCGCACCCACTCAGTACCGGGATAAGAAAATCAAAAGCGAGCAGCAGAAATGAGTCGAATGTGACCGTAATACAGCCGTTTGAGGTTCCCCTGCGCCTCAGACATAGCCGGCATCCACAAAGGGTTCACTTGTCTCTGGGCCAGATGATGCTGCCGCCCTCAGATCGGCGCTTTCAGCTGCGGGTTTGGCGCATGGCACGGCGGTGAGGTATAATAACTACGACTTCCGTCTGGAAAATGAGGGGTATCCCATGCTTCCGAAGGGAGTTTTGCGCAGAACATCAAAGAAGCGTATGCTATCAAAACTTTTAGGAGGCTTTAGGACCGCAATGCTATGGCATGAATTGACGATACATACAACCGAAGAAGCGCAGGAGATGATATCCACACTGCTCCAGGAAGCGGGGGCGGGCGGAGTTTCGATTGAGGAATCCGGCACGCTGAGCAAGACGCGCGACACGCGCTACGGGGAGCTTTACGACGAGCCGCTGAATGATATTCCCGAAGGGGAAGCGGTGATCAAGGGCTATTTCACGGAAGGATCGCCGATGGACAGCATCTGCGCGGAGCTTGCGCCCCGCGTCATGGAGCTGCGGGAATTCGGCATTGATCCCGGCAAGGCCGACATCAGCTGGAAGACGGTTGACGAGGATGACTGGGCTCATGCCTGGAAGCAGTATTTCAAGCCGCTTCGGGTCAGCGAACGGCTGACGATCAAGCCGGTGTGGGAGGAGTACATTCCCGCTAGCCCGGAGGAGAAAATCATCGAGCTGGACCCGGGCATGGCCTTCGGCACAGGAACCCATCCGACGACCGCCCTCTGTCTGCGGGCGCTGGAGAAAGCGATCTCCGGCGGGGAAGAAGTAATCGACGTTGGCACGGGCTCAGGCATTCTGGCCGTTGGCGCGATGCTGCTTGGCGCGCGGTCCGTGCTTGCATTGGATCTTGACCCAGTTGCCGTTCAGAGCGCTGCGGAGAACGTGGAGCTGAACGGTCTCTCCGACGTCATAACGGTAAAAGAGAGCGACCTCTTATCCCTGCTCGGCGGCGAAGGCGCGGCGGAGACGCCGGCCGGAGCGATGTGGCCCTCGGCCAGACCGGCGCAGACACCGGCTGCGGACGGTGCGGCAGGGGAGTATGCGCCGATATCCGGTGACGCAGGCAGCGGAAGCCATGCTGAAGACGCCGGCCAGGCAGCCGGTTCCGATTCACCGCAGGATGGACTTGGCGTGAAGCTGCCGGTCAAGATTGTGGTAGCCAATATTTTGGCGGAAATTATCGTGCTGTTCACGGATGATGTATACCGGGCCCTCCAGCCTGGCGGAATCTATATCACATCCGGCATTTATAAGGATAAGGAAGAGCTGGTAAGGAAGGCTCTGGTAGCTTCCGGATTTGAAATCAAGGAAGTAACGAAGGAAGAAGATTGGGTGGCGTTCACAGCCGGAAAGAGGTAAAGATGGATTTTTTGCAAAGTATTATTCGTATGCGGCTGGATGAGCTGCCTTTTTTTCTGATAACGATTTTGATTGCCTTTACGGTGCATGAGTTCAGCCACGCTTATTTTGCCAACAAGTTCGGCGACCCGACAGCCCGTCTCCTGGGCCGCATGACGCTGAATCCGAAGGTGCATTTCGATTTTTTCGGGATTATTCTCTTGCTGATCGCGGGCTTTGGCTGGGCGCGGCCAGTGCCGGTCAACCGCGATAACTTCAGCCGTCCGCGTCTGATGGGCATCATCGTGTCCCTCGCCGGGCCGGTTAGTAATCTGCTGCTGGCGATTATTGGCTGCCTGATCTATGGGGTGCTGATCGCGACAGGCGTCTTTGACGCCATTCCGGCGGGTAAGGGGCAGGAAGCTGCACAATTATTTTTAAGCTTATTTACTTTCTGGAATTTCTTCCTGTTTCTGTTTAATTTAATCCCGCTGCCGCCGCTGGACGGCTACCGGGTTATCGAGGATCTCGCGCCGCGTTCCATTCTGGGGAGACTGCAGCGGTTCGAGCAGTGGGCGATGTTCTTGTTCCTCTTGATCGTATTTATTCCCGCGCTTCAGGCGCGTACGATCGGGCCTTTAAGCATGTGGGCAATTATGATGCGATCAGATATTCTTAATTTTTTCTATCAACTTTTTACGTAAATGAATCTGCAGGACTGTTCATCATGAAGCAAACGTTGTATGATGGAACGTGATTGAATTTGAAACGGCGGCAGGGCCCGGTAGGCGAGGGACGCCGCCGTTTTCGCCTGAATAGAAGATGTAAGCTCTAAATACAGAACAGGGTGTTGATAAGCATGCAGCGATATTTCGTATCTCCCGAAAATTTCGGAGAAGGCACCGTACTGATCGGCGGCGAGGATGCCCGTCATATCGCCAGAGTGATGCGCGGCAAGGCGGGGGACGAGTTGATTGTAAGCGACGGAGTATCCCGCGAAGCGCTGGCCGAAATCGCATCAATCGCCGAAGGCGTCGTTACCGTCTCCATTATAGAGAACTTGCCGATGACGCAGGAGCCGCGTGTTAAAATCACGGTGGCCCAGAGTCTGCCCAAAGGCGACAAGATGGAAATCGTCATTCAAAAATGTA
>NZ_ASSD01000326.1 GCF_000520715.1 Paenibacillus zanthoxyli JH29 | reverse complement strand
TCACGGCTACGGGACAGCCGCTTGAACAACTGCTGCAGGAACGGGGCCTAATGACAGCAGAGCAAATTGAGGCGATCCTTCATCCGCTGGAAGTGACCAAGCCGGGTATTCCCGGAAGCGGCAGAAGGGTCTAAAGAGGTATAGGAAAGTGAAGGAGAACACCCTATGAGCTTGAATGATACACCACGCGGAGAGCGATTACATATTGCCGTCTTCGGGCGGCGCAATGCCGGTAAATCGAGTGTGATTAACGCGCTTGGCGGGCAGGAGACCTCGATTGTTTCCCCGGTGAGCGGTACGACGACCGACCCGGTCTAT
>NZ_ASSD01000325.1 GCF_000520715.1 Paenibacillus zanthoxyli JH29 | reverse complement strand
CCCCCCCTACCACTACAACCGGCTTGTCGCTCTTAACGACAAGGTTCAGGAAATAGGCGGTTTCCTCCAGCGTATCCGTTCCGTGCGTTACGACAACGCCGTCTACATCATCCGTAGCGAGCAGGGCGTTGATGCGTTTGGCCAGTTTAAGAAGAACCTCGTTGTCTATATCGGGACTGCCGACATTCGCAATCTGCTCGCCGCTAACATCGGCAATCTGCTTCATTTCGGGAACAGCATTGATCAAAGTATTGATGCCGAGCGCGCCCGCCGTATAACCGGTTACATCCGTAGTGGAGGTGGAGGAGCCAGCAATGGTTCCACCGGTTGCAAGGATCGTGATGTTTGGCAGGGCGGTATTAACGGCGGTGACTTGCGGGCTGGTAGATACAATCTTGCCCGGAACTACAGAAGCCTCAGCGGAACTTATAGCGACAGGAGTCAATAAGACAGCCGACATTAAGGTAAGGGCAATTTTCTTCTTCAAGTTAATAGATAAGTTCAATTTCGTTCTTCCTCCCCATTATGTAAAGTAAAAGTTATTGAATTACAGCCAGCCGTAACTTTGTTATTCGGCGCTCCTAATCCTCCTTTCTCACACGTAAGAGAACATGACAAAATTAAGTGAAATATACTTACAACTTGCTAACATACTTTGAATCTTATTATAAAATAGTCATGAAATATGTGTCGATTTATTTAATTTTTTATGAATATTTTTTAATATCTCTCCGAACCTTCCGGCGAGTATCTTACTTAGCAGTCCGTAAACTCAATAGCTCTCCTAAGGCAATTCGGCCGGCAATTTCGTATCCGCTGCCCTGCCCTCTAGGTTTCACCACAACAATACCCAAGTTAGGGATTTCGCCCAAACCAACCCCTGAAGGGAAGCTGTGAGCGACGATCACTTGGTTGGTTCCGGAAGGCGGTGCTTTTTCCAACACAGAAGTCATGGCAGTCAATGTATCCTCTCGCTCTGAAGGGGTTGTGTCACCGCTTAACCGATAAATTTTAATCCAGAACGGATCAGTCTGAACCTTTCCTTCCCCAAAGGCCAGTTCAGCCGTCTCCCTGGTACGGCAAAAAGGACTGGCCAGCACCGGAAATTGAACGGGGATTTGTAATCTGCGAAGTGCCTCCCCAAGAGTGGCAGCTTGTCTTCTGCCTTCCCCGGAAAGATTTCTTTGGGTCGAACAATCCGTGAAGACAAGATCGGGCCGGTCTTCTCCTACCGTGGCTTCACCATGCCTTATATATAGAATATATCCGCCCTGACGGAGCGACTCCAGCAAGGGTGGATTTACGGGCCCGGCTGCTGCCGCATTTTCTGCCGCCCCCGCCATTTGTGCCGGAACCAGAAGAAGTAAACAAAGCATACATAGGCAAACTAACCTTTTCATTACTACCGCTCCTCTCGCTGAGAACCCTTTTTCTAAGGTGTAGTATGCGCAGAGAAAAAATAAAAAACGGGTGATGAACGATAGACGTTCTTTCACCCGTTCCTACGATTACATTAGCCCCAGCAGCATTCCTCCCGCAGCACCGGTTAGTACAACCACCCAAGGCGGAAGCTTCCAAAAGACGAGCATGACAAACAATATGACGGCCAGGGCAAAATCCATTGGCTTCAAAATGGCGCTAGTCCACAGCGGATCGTACAGAGCGGCCAGCAAAATGCCAACGACAGCGGCATTGATCCCCGTAAGCGCCCCTTGGAGTTTCGGACTGTTCCTTATCCCGTTCCAGAAGGGGAGAGCACCGACAACAAGCAGAAAGGCCGGAAGAAAAATGCCGAGAGTGGCGACCACCGCTCCTGTGATCCCCCCGGTCATAGCTCCAAGGTAGCCTGCAAAAGTGAACAGCGGCCCCGGGACCGCTTGCGCCGCTCCGTAACCCGCCAAGAAATCCTCTTGGCTCACCCACCCCGTGGGAACAACCTCCCGCTCCAGAAGCGGGAGCACGACATGACCCCCGCCGAACACCAAAGAACCGGAACGGTAGAAGCTGTCAAACATCGCGAGCCATCCGGCTCCCCCCGATTGTCTGAGCAGCGGGAGTGCAGTGAGCAGACCAACAAATACAACCAAGCAGAAGACGGCAAAGGCCCGGCTGACTGGAATTTGCAGATCGGGTAACCCTTCCGCCGCTTTCTTTCGGTACAGCCATAACCCGGCAATCCCCGCAGCAATAATGATAAGCACCTGACTGTAGGCGGTATGCCAAGACAACGCAACTGCTGCGGCAGCCACGGCGATGGTTGCTCTTCCCCGATCAGGTGTGAGCTTCTGCCCCATCCCTAGAACAGCATGGGCAACAATCGCTACAGCTACGATCTTCAGTCCATGAATCCACCCTGCATCCGCAATATCGTAACCTTGGAGCAGGAAGGCAAACGCAACTAACGCGATGACTGACGGCAGGGTGAAACCCAGCCATGCTACGAGACCTCCAATGAGTCCCGCTCTTAACACTCCGATACCAATGCCAACCTGGCTGCTGGCTGGACCGGGGAGAAACTGGCATAGGGCTACAAGGTCGGCGTAGCTTCGTTCATCCATCCATTTCCGGCGGCGGATGTACTCGTTATGAAAATAACCCAGATGGGCGATGGGTCCTCCAAATGAAGTGAGTCCCAGCTTGGCAGAAACCTTCAGAACTTCCAGAAGAGCCGAAAATCTCCCTTTTTGAGTATATTCCGGTGCCTCTTGCTGATTCGTATCCATATGTACGGATTACTCCTTTTCCTTAGTTGTCGGGAAGAGATTTTAGTATAAAATCGACTCTATTCTATGCTATTCGGCCCATCCTGATCTAGCCTTTTACAGAAAATTTACAAACGGTTTCATCTTTTATACTTTGGTTTACTGGTGAACCGCTCGATAAAATAATTCCGATCCAGAAACCAATGAAAATTAAAACAATCATCGACTTTGTTCAAAAAAGGGTCTCGTGGACATTGGTCAAATGATTGAGAACGATTGGAAAGCCGAAGTATCCTTCTTTCATCATATGACCGGAATTGACCCCGAATTTTTTGATAAGTATATGACCAGAAACTTGGATTTCGGTCCCCAAAAGGTTACAAAGATGCCGGAAACGTATTTCTGGTGATGATATGTAAGTTTAGTTATTAGCAAAAAGACGACGTTCATTTTTGAATCCCGAATGAAGAGTCGTCTTTTTCACTGTACAGTTCTTCTCTAAGAAAATGATACAACCTATACCCTACCGATTTCAAAGAATGCCCTGTCGTTTTACAGAGTATGCCAAAAGTCATCTCGATCAAACTGCCGCTTATCGTGCGCGTGACTGTATTTGGCGGAACTGGATCAATCGTAATTTTGGGTACCAAGGCAATGCCAAGCCCGCTCTCCACAAAATACTTCAGCGCCGTCATACTGCCGATTTCCATCGTGTCCAAAGTAATTCCTCCCGCTTCCTGCAGAACGATTTCCAGCTTGCGGCGGTAGGGACAAGTCGCAGACGTAATGAGCAGACGATGGTTCTGAAAATCCTCAGGAACAATAGACGCCTTATGGGCAAGCGGATGGTTTTCCGGCATTAACACTACAAATTCCTCTTTGAACAGCGGCTCGAACAAAAGCTCAGAACCAAGATCCGGTGCGGAGCAGAGAGCAAAGTCTATATCGCCATCGAGCAGCTTCTCGCTCAGCAGCGGTGTATTCCCAAAATTCACGGAAATTCTTACTTTCGGATATTGGGCCACAAACGACCTAAGTATGCCGGGTAAACGATAGCTCGCCGTCGGCTCTGTCACTCCTAATCGAATATGCCCCGCCGTTCCCTCAAGCAGTCCCGCCATATCTTCCTGCAGCTGCTCCATATTTTTGAGGATTGGCAAGCTTTTCTCCCAAAAAAGCCGGCCCGCTTCCGTCAGTTGAATCTTCTTGCCGCGCTCGATCAGTTGGACGCCCATGTCCGACTCCAGCTTTTGAATCTGCATGGTGACGGTGGACTGCGCATAATTCATCTCTTCCGCCGCACGGATAAAACTGCCGTGTTTCACAATTTGGTGAAAAGTCTTCAATGTTTTGGCGTCCATCGTTTCCCTCCCAGCTTCTAATGTTCAAATAAATCGAACCATTCATTGAGTTTATTCAATTATACAAAACGTCAATCCTCCCTTACAATCATTCTTGCAGAGAGGTCACAGTATAATGGATTTCCAATGATCAGGAGGGATTGAAATGAATCTGCACAACAAAGTTGTATTAGTGACTGGCGGAGGAACAGGGATTGGCAGAGCAACTTGTCTGGAGCTTGCCAACCGAAAAGCGATCGTTGCGGTCAATTATTCACGTTCCAGGGCCGAGGCATACGAGACGGTCAAGATGATTCAAGAGAAAGGCGGCACGGCCACCGCCATTCAGGCTGATGTCTCTAAAGATACGGAAGTACGCCAAATGATTGAACAGATTGTCCAGCAGTTCGGAACAGTGAATGCGCTCGTCAACAACGCAGGCATTACATCGCATATTCCTCTCGGTGATTTGGAGGCGGCAACCGAAGAGGTCTGGGATCGGCTGTATGACGTGAACGTAAAAGGAATGTTCTACTGTGCCAGAGCGGCAGCCCCCTATTTTAAAAAAGAAGGACAGGGCGCCATTGTGAACCTGGGCAGCATCGCGGGACAGACCGGCTCCGGTTCCTCCCTTCCTTATGCGGTCTCCAAAGCTGCGGTTCACGGACTCACGAAGTCCTTGGCCCGTGCTCTGGCGCCCGAAGTTCGGGTCAACTGCGTTGTACCGGGAGCTGTGGCCACCAGATGGTGGGCAGGCAAGGAGGAACAAATGAAGAAACTAGCCCCCAATCTGCTTCTCCAGCACATCTCCACACCCGAAGACATTGCCGGGTTCATCTGCGCCGTACTGGAACAAGAATCCATGACCGGGCAAATCATTACGGTGGACAGCGGACAGACCCTGTAAGAACGAAAATTTACAGGGAACAGCTCCTGCTGTTCTGATGAAAATAAGGTTTTAGTCTGATCCGCTATAGCAAACAGCGGCGATCTAAGTACTGAATATACAGTCTTAGATTGCCGCTGCTATTTTAAGTTTTATTCAACTAAATGGTGGATGACCAGTATTTTGATTTTCAGCCATAAGGATAATTCCCGATCATCTTGTTTGGAAATGTTCAGGACAACGCGGTCGGCCTAACCATAATTTCGCTGATTAGGGTGTCATCAGGTTCATTAATGGTAAACGCAATGGCTCTAGCAATACTGTAAGGAGAAATCCCTATGCCGCTTATTTGATTGGCGATCGTCTGCACTTCCGGGCTGGTAATGCTGTCAAAAAGTTCGGTCTTCGTCAGACCAGGAGCAATCACGGTAGATCTAATACGCGAAGTCGAAGATTCTTCCAGGCGCAGTCCTTCCGAGATGGCTCTAACTGCGAACTTGGTGGCTGCGTATACGGCATTTGTAGGGGACACATGATAACCGGCGGTAGAGGATAGGTTGATGATATGACCGGACTGCTGCTCCCGCATGGTAGGCAATACCGCTGCGATACCGTATAAAACACCTTTGATGTTCACATCGATCATTTGATCCCATTCTTCTACTCTTAATTCATTCAGCCTGGAACTCGGCATGACCCCTGCATTGTTCACCAATACATCAATTCGGCCATACACACTTAAGCTAAACTTGGCCAAATTCTGCATATCTTCGGCAGAAACGACATCTGCTTTTACAGAAACGGCCTCGCCGCCACCCTGTTTAATTTCATTAACAATCGCATGCAGACGTTCCTCTCTTCTGGCCGCCAATACCACCTTTGCCCCATTTTGTGCCAACAACTTCGCTGTAGCTTCTCCTATTCCGCTGGAGGCTCCTGTTATAATTACCACTTTATTTTGTATATTTTCCATTGTAAAATGCTCCTTTACCTAAATTAATATTATAGACAGAAGCCCCGATTACTCAATGGTTAATGGATGTGTATTTGTTATATATACAACAACACCCGCAGAATTGTTGATTAGCTGAAGGAGGTAACGCAAGGAATGGACAACGCTGTTAAAACCGACCGGCGCATTCTCCGAACCAAGCAGTCCATAACGAAGTCGTTTCTGGAGCTTTTTTCGGAAAAAGAGTTTGAACAAATCACTATTAACGAGATAGCGGAGCGTGCCAATGTTAACCGCGGCACCGTTTATCTGCATTACAGTGACAAATACGACCTTTTGGACAAATGCATTGAAGATCACATCAACGAATTGATCTCATTGTGCAAGAAACGGGAGGCCAATCCGGTTAGCCAAGGAATGGTACAAGAGCCCAAACCGGTTTTTGATTATTTGCGTGATAACTTCCCGTTTTTCTCTGCAATGTTTTCCAATCAAAGAGCCTTTCTATTCCGGGACCGATTGCTGAATTTTATTTCAGTCAGTCTTATGGATAAAATGGAAAGGCCGGACAATAGGCCCGTTATCGACAATGAGTTAAAAGCCCAATTCATGGCCTCTGCTTTTATTGGCATTGTGGAGTGGTGGATACGTCATCAAATGCCGCATTCCACACAATTTATGGCCGATCAGGTTAGAAATTTATTTGAAAAGAATCAAGTTTACCCGAAGCAGTATTGATGTCTCCAGAATTTCGGCAATTCTATAACTTTAATTTCATCAGGCTCCTACACAACAATGACCGCCCCCATAATGAAAAGGAGCGGTCATTGTACAAGTTTATTGACGGCGGGACTTCCTGCGCTGCCTGACTTAACCCATTCATTCCTTATCAGTGGGTTTTTGAATGTCATCTTTATAAAAGTCAAAGATGAGCTGCTGCTGCGTTCCTCTTACAGCATAGAACACGTCGGAGATCCGCTTCCCCTTGCGACGGAGCTGTGTTTCTAGCCACTCCTTGGTCAGTCCGTTATTCTCCAGGTTTTTTTCGATAAGCACTCCATCCAAGATCAGTTCAACCGGAAAGGCTTGGGTGTTGGGGCGAAGCTTCATATCCTTTTTCGTTACATATTGATACTTGTCTTTCTTTAATATGGACACGACCCCGTTATCTTCGAGAACAGCATATTCGACTTCCTCTAGGTTAAAAATCCCCTTTTCCCTCAATGCTTGATCCAAGGAATCCAGCGTATATCTTACTTTTCTCATGTTATCTTCAAGAATTTTCCCGCCTTCAATAAGTACGGTTGGAGAACCCGATATCCAGCTTCTCATTTTGCGGCTCCTCAAGGAAATAACGGATAAAAGAATGGATGTAATGGTAATGACAATGAGCGACAAGGTCACATGTGACCATTGAATTTTATCATTGAACGCCAAATTAGCCGTAACGGACCCAATGGTAATACCGGTCACAAAATCAAGAAATGTCATGTTCGAAATCGTCTGTTTACCGAGTATTTTAGCCACCAATAAAAGCAGCAGAATAGCAAAAATGGTGCGAAATAGAACACCGAAATAGGCTTGCATCGCATGATCCCTCCTCCAATTCATTATTTCCATATCGAATTGAAAAAAAACATGGATCACCGAAAAGGGGTTGTTAAACATAGTTCAGCTCCAGCAGTCATCTGCTGGAGCATTCTTCTTGCAGCATGCTGCAAGGCTAAATTCATTTTTCCAGGCATTGTTACTACCACAGTATATAACCGGCTTCAATCAGGATTTTGTACCACTGTTCCCGGGTCATCTGCACGCCGTCGACCGACTTTATGGCCCGCTCAATCCGCTCTTTGTTGCCGGTGCCCAGTACGATGGCGGGATTTGACGCGTGCTTGAAAATCCATTTGTATACGACTTCGTCGATATGTTCCAGCCCAAGCTCCTGCCGAATGTTCTCCAGTACGTTGTTCATTTTTTCCTCAAACGCATTAGTGGGATGGAAAATCCATATTTTCAGGTTTTCTTTTTAAAAACTTATAGTGAAAAATGAAAACGGATATAACCATTAGAATAATCGCCGCTAAATAGAGATGAACGTAGGATAATTGTTCTACAACAACTCCGCCAAGCATGGGGCCAAGCGCCCTGCCTAAGGTAGACGACATATAAACGGGCCTACACCGACCCTTACTTGCTAACAGGCGTAATCTTCGGTCAACTGAGCGCGTCCAAAGAAGTAGTCGAATTGTATCACCAGGAACTAGAGCAGGATCACGCATTTTTGTACCCGAGAGCTTATAAACAGATTGAAGCCGAACAGTTCGACGGCTTGCTGCTGCCGGGAGGTCATGCCAAGGGGATGGTGCCCTATCTGGAGAGTGAGGTTTTGCAGGAGAAGGTTCTGCGTTTCTGGCAGTTGGAGCGGCCGGTCGGCGCGATCTGTCATGGAACCATCGTACTTGCCCGGACGATGGACCCGGAGAGCGGACGATCCATCGTATATGAGAAGCGGATGACAAGCCTGACCAAGCCGCTCGAACGCACCGCGTATTGGTTAACCGCTTGGGCGCGTGGCCGCTACTACCGGACCTATCCTGAATATGTGCAGGATGAAGTCACGCGGCACTTGCGGAGCAAGGCTAACTATGTAAAGGGGCCTTCATTCAACACCCCGTTTGTCGTTGATGATGGACAGCTGCTGACCGCGAGATGGCCCAAGGATGCGGAGCTGTTCGCGGAGACCTTTATACGGAAGGTAAAATGAAGGACATGTCCCTCTCCTTTAACGGAAACCATTCCTTAGCTACTAGATTCTGTAGTCGTCGCCTCTCCACTGCTGGATCGATTTTTTAATGGCATCGGGTGACAATTGATCTGCCGCCGCCTTCTTGCAAAGTGCAGGAAATTCGTCATCGGAAGCAAAACGCAAAGCTACGATTTGTTTTACACTAAGCCTCGGGTCCAGCAGCTGTTGAGTCAAGACATAGTGCCGGAGATTCTCTTCGGCTCGTATTGCCCGATCCTGTGCTTTTAAAGGATAAGAGCGAACGATTGGAAAAATAACGATAAACATGATAGAAATAATCAGAAAAAGGACGGCAGGAAATACTTCATTCCCCGCTTTCAATGATCTCACCAGCTCTACTACGGCAGAAATAAATAAACCTGCTGTCAAAAGGGTAAGCAATACGTGAAAAAGAGGATGTATCCTGCGATGATTGTTATAGTTTTGAGATTGCTGACTCATTTCTCTCCCCCATTTTATGGTTTATCGGCGTTATACCTTTTTTACAAATTCAGATTTCAAACTCATGGCTCCAAACCCGTCAATTTTGCAATCAATATCATGATCCCCGTCAACTAAACGTATATTTTTCACTTTTGTGCCTACTTTTAAGACGGATGAACTTCCTTTTACTTTAAGGTCTTTGATTATGGTCACCGTGTCACCATCGTTTAAGATATTCCCGTTTGCATCTTTGATAATCCTCTGATCTTGAGCAGTCTCAGGTTCCAATTCTAAAGTCCACTCATGAGCACATTCCGGGCAAACATAAAGACCTCGATCTTCATACGTATATTCGGAATTACATTTTGGGCAATTGGGCAAATTAGACAACTTTCATTCCTCCATTCGTTACATACATATACATACTAACATATCATAACGAACTTGCAGCAAATAAACGTACACTTCCCCATCAAACTCTGGCCGAAATAAACCGGTCCAGCTTCTCCATCGTGCCGGTATGGGCTTGCGGGGTGAACACCGTCATGATCATGCTGTGATCCTCAGCCAGCGAAAAGCTGCTGTAATCCATACTCAGCACACCCAGCCTTGGATGATGCAGCTCTTTTCTCCCTTCAGGGCTATGGATCACTTCATGCTGCGGCCACCACATTTCAAATTCCTTGCTTGATTTGAGTAGCTGACTCACCAAATCGTTGTACCAAGGGTCGTCCGCGAACTTTCCATAGAAGCTCCTGAATTGAGCCAATTGCCCCTTAGCAATGCTCTCCCAATCTACGAACAGCTGCCGATACTCTTTCATCATGAACATCCGCCAAACGACATTACGCTCTCTATCATTCATGTCGTCGCTATATCCAAATACCTCGGCGGCTATCCGGTTCCACGCCACAATATTCCACCGTCGCCCGACAATATAAGCCGGAAATCGATGCAGTTCGTTAAGAATTAGCTTCGTTGCCGGGGAAATCGCCTCGTTGCTGTCTGCATCCGATTCCGGAGCGCCAGGAAGCCATTGACCGGCTAAGGCGAATAAATAGCTTCGCTCGTCCTTATCCAGCTTAAGCGTTCGGGACAGGCTCTCCAAGACCTGCTCGGATACGCGAATTTCCCGTCCCTGCTCCAAACTTGTATACCACGTCAACGAGATCCCCGATAATGCCGCGACCTCTTCCCTGCGCAGACCGGGAGTGCGCCGGCGCGTCGAATCACTTCGGAGTCCAGCCTCCTGAGGTGACAGCCGCTTTCGCCTTGTCTGTAAAAAATCTGCAAGCTCCTTGCGTCTGATCGAATCTTTCATGCGAATCCTCCTAATCCAAAACGGACAGCATTTATCCTACGATATAAACTGCTACCATCACGAGCGATACGAGAAACTGTCTTCTTCCTATTATACATTAAGTCCCATAGTATGAGCTTATGCACGCACGGCAGCCTAAAGAGACCCCTTCCCCACTGCGGCGAAAAGACAAAATTATGCTCACAGGAGGCGAAAATCCGGCCATGATAAATATTGAGGATAAAACCGTTCTGGTGACCGGCTCCACAGACGGAATCGGCAAACTAACCGCTATCCAATTCGCGCAAGCAGGCGCTACCGTTCTATTACACGGACGAGACCGCGAAAAATGCGCCGCCGTCGCCAAAGAGATCGCCAAACGGACAGGCTGCAGCAAGCTGCGGACCTATTTGGCTGATTTTTCTTCCCTCGCCGAGGTTCGGCGTATGGCCGAAGAGATCCGAAATCAAGAGAGCCGATTGGACATTCTGATCAATAATGCGGGAATCGGTTCGGGAAAGCTCTCCAATAAAAAAAGAGCACTTAGCAAAGACGGCCACGAGCTTCGTTTTGCCGTCAATTACCTGGCGCCCGTCCTATTAACCCAGCTTCTGCTTCCCGCTGTACGGGCAGCCGCGCCTGCTCGTATCGTCAACGTTGCTTCTATCGGACAAAAGCAGATTGACCTGAATGATGTCATGCTGGAGCGGGGCTACGACCCATTCGAAGCCTATAAGCAGAGCAAGCTTGCCTTAATTATGTACACTTTCGAGCTGGCCCAGCAGCTCAAGGCCGACCGCATTACGGTAAATTGCGTGCACCCAGGGTCCCTACTTAATACAAAAATGGTGCGCGAGAGCATCCCCTTCGGGTTCGGCAGCCCCAAATCGGGAGCGGACGTCCTCTTCCATCTGGCTTGCGCGGCCGAGCTTGATCAAGTAACCGGGCAATACTTCGACAAAAAGCAGCCGGCCCAAGCAGACATTCAAGCCTATAACAGCGATTTCCGCCGCAAGCTATGGGCATACACCGAGAATCTGATTGCGCAATGATAACCGCGCCCGATCGTTCAATCGTAACCTTTTGCAACTAAATCCATTAGTGGAGCGTGGTCATGTTGGCACAAAGAAATGTTAAGGGAACAATGTCGGTTTTTATTACAGGAGCGACTGGAGGAATTGGTTCAGCATGCGTCAAGCAATTGGCTCAAATGGGGGTTCGGGTCTTCGCGGGAGTCCGCGATACCAAGCGGGGCGAGCAGCTCCGGGCGTCAACATCATCTACGGTGATCCCAATCCAAATTGATATAACAGATCAAGAGTCCGTACAATCCGCCTTTGAGGAAGTGTTGAAGATCACCGGAAACGAAGGACTGGCCGGACTGATCAATAATGCAGGCTGCATCGTGCAGGGCCCTTTGGAGCTACTCTCCATGGAACAAATCAAGTACCAGTTTGAACTCAATGTTTTTGGACAAATCGCGGTAACGCAGGCTTTCCTTCCCTTGCTGCGGAAAAATGGCGGGAGAGTCATCAACATCGGAGCCGTCACAGGAAAAACCGCACTGCCCTTCTTCGGCGCACTGTCCGCCTCCAAGCATGCGATGGAAGCTATTACGGACGCGCTTCGGGTTGAATTAAAGCCTTGGAACATTCACGTAGCCATGATTGAGCCGGGTGCTATCGAAACTGCTATTCACGAAAAAGCCCACGACTCTTCCTCCCGGTCACTAAAGCAGGTTACGTCCGATAGGCTTGCCTTGTACCAAGATGCAATCACAAAGCTCGAATCGGTCATCGCCAAGCAGCCTTTATCCCCTACCGAAGTGGTGGTGAACGCCATCACCCACGCCCTGACATCACCCAAACCCCGAACCCGTTACGCTGTAGGCAAGGGCGCACGCTTGATCGTAACCTTGGGCCGTTTCCCGGATAAGCTTCGCGATAACCTATTGATCAGCAATCTTGGGTTACGGAAGACGCATGCGGAACAGCTTACTGAATAACTTCCCGACCGCCCCCAGCGCAAGAAGGATAACGATCCCGAATTTCTTTGCTATAAGCAGTATTATAGCTATAAGTCCAGCCTTCTTCGCTATTACCAGCTCTCTAGTATGTCGTCAGCATTGATCTCTTCTTTTTCGTCATCCTTGATATGTCCGGTTTCCTCGTAGCTGAAGATAACCTCCCACATCTGATTTTCGTCCGCAGGGTAAATACTGCCCAACTCGTCGCCACTGGGGGTATCATTATTATCCTTAGCGATTTGCATGGTATCTTCCTTATTCAGGAATACCATAGAAGGGTCCAAGTTAAGGGTAGCCATGTCCTCCAGCCTAACCGGCTGTCCACCTTTCACCCAATGATAATTCTGTTCCGCCGAAGCCGTACCGTGGAAAACGGACAGTCAAAGGGCAAAGACGATACTCAGAATCCTAAATTTTTTCATACTTCATGCCTCCAGTTGGTTTAGAACGATGCAACTTTCGGTATGGTGGAACCGATTCCCTTAAGTCAGATTGATGACGTTATCCTATGATGTAGTATGGTAAATTGCTTAGTTATAGTATAAAAATCATGGGAACTAAGGAGGGAGTGCGCCTCCTACAAGCGTAAACCGAAACTCATCTAATAGGGCTTCCGGCTTGGTCCACCTGCTTAATCCCTGATACGACGCCTGTTTCCACAGGTTGACCAAGCCTGCCCGGTTATTGTGGTAGGTAGAATAAACTGGGTTTGTACACAGCAACAGATTTGACCTGGGGCACCCTATTGCTTGACTTCCGTACATTAATAAAAAGAATGTAAAGCTTTATAACTGACAAAATTCAGCCTGGTTGGTCACAAAACTGTCGAAGTTTTGAAACGTAATTCAATCTTCCAAACCAACATCAAAAAGGCCCGCACAAGGATTTTATCGAATGGGAGATGATGATGGGGTCTCCGAATCTCTAAACGACGGCGTCACCTGGCTCCATATGCTCCTATTTTTCTGGAATAACCACTAAGCCAATCCATTTTATTGAATGGGTAACAGCTGTTCCATTGCGACTTTAGACGTGTGAAAGACACAAACTGCTCGTCATCTTAGACTATAGTTAATATTAATCAAATCTAGAAAAACACCAGAGCATAAATGTTGTATTCTGTTCACGCTAACTATATATTAAAGTTAAGATATGAAATCCAGTTGCCAAACAAGATTCCAAATGACTAATTTTAGCAAGAAGGTGTGCTATATTGGGTTTTGAGGTGTGGGTTGATTTAATATTGTTCTTCGCTTTGTTTGCTCTGTTTGTATACATATTTGTTTCTGTTACAATCACGAACCTGCACAAAGTCTATCTATTATTCCACTTTGCCATGATGCTATGGCCTTTTTGCCAGTTTGCCATCAAAACAACGGAGAACCCCACCTTTCAATTATTTTATGTGAAGCTCGCGTTTGTGAGTTCGCCTTTACTAACTACGGGATGGCTTCTGTTTACGATTTTCCTCACCGGCCAATCGAAATTTCTGCGAAGAAAAATAAGCTTATTCCTTTTTGGGCCTGCCCTATTAGCGGCGCTCGGTGTGATCATCAATCCAAACGGTTGGTTTGTCCACCCTGTGAACGGCGGTTACATCCAAAGGACCTATGGGCCAATTTTTTGGTTTAATATTACGATCCTGATGGCCCATTTTATAGTTTCGCTATATATCATCTATTTAGCACTTGTATCCAATAATACCCCTCGGATCAAAAAACAAGTGATGCATATGCTGAGAGGGATTTTGGTGGTTGCCATGTTCACCTTGGTGGACATATTCCTAAATGTTATCCTATCCCAATCTCTACCGGTCATCCCGGGCATGGCATCTCTTGGTGTATTGCTATCTGCTATCATTTTTGTTATTGCCATTCACCGGGATAAAGTGTTTGATATTGTGACCATCGCTCATCAAGATATTATTGATACGATTGAGTATGGGATTCTGGTGCTGGACGACAATGAAATCGTGGTAGAAATCAATCAGTCACTGCTCCCCCATATCAATCTGCGTATAGGTGATCGATTCGTTATGGCTGACATCTTTCCGCAAGGACCAGCTGACGACAATATCGAATATTTTCTTCATACTTACCAGGAACGTCCCCTGGAGAGAACAGAAATCGAATTATTACATCCTAGAATCAATCGGTACATCAGCATTCATGCCGCGCCCATCTTGGTTAGCGGTCTAATGGTTGGGCGGATCATCACGTTTCAGGATATAACCGAGATCAGGCGCCTCGTTGATGAAACAAACCTTCATAATAAGATTCTGCAAGAACACAACGAAGCATTAATCAAAATACAAGCTGAGCTGTTCCAAACGAACCGAAAACTTAATCAGATGGCAATAACCGACAGCTTAACCGGCTGCTATAATCGTCATTATTTGACACAGCAGTTGGAGAATGAAGTGATGAAGAACAGGAAATATCAAATTTCCTTTGCCATTCTTCTATTGGATATCGACTTTTTCAAATTGGTCAATGACAATTATGGCCATTTAGCCGGCGATGAAGTGATCTGCAACACGGTGGAAGTCATCAAGAAAGCGCTGCGGCGGACTGATATTTTAGCGCGTTACGGCGGAGAAGAATTTATTATCTATTTGCCCAATACGGATGAATCGCAAGCCAAGCTCCTAGCCGAACGGATCAAATCCACAGTCGAATCGAATAAAGTAGTCATCGAAAATATAGCCCATTCTGTATCGATTACGATAAGTATGGGACTTCTATCCATTAATGATTTTTCGTTTGAAAATTTTCTGAGCGCCAAATCTTATCTAAATGATTTGTTTGAATCTGTGGATAAAGCCCTGTATCAAGCAAAAAATGAAGGGCGTAACCGGATTATTAGTGTTGTACGATAGATAAGTGTTTAAGTGGGGATCGTTATAAGAAATGTTGTGCCCTTGCCTTTTTCACTGTCGACTTCTATTGTCCCTTTAACTTTATTGATTGTACTGTAGACCATGAGCATACCAAGACCCGTTCCTTCTACTTTGGTAGAGTAATAGGGCTTGCCCATACGTGATATTTCTTCCTTTGTCATTCCAACTCCGCTATCCTGGATACTGATCATGATATTTTGCTTTCTTTCCGATATATCAATGAGTAAAATGCCGCCACCCTTATCTTTCATTGCTTCAATACCGTTTTTATATAGATTAATTAAACATTGCTGGATTTGGTTCGTATCATAATTTGTATTTAACGAGTTATTGAAACTAAATTGGACCTCTACTTGATGTATGGTGGCGTAGGGTATAATTAGATTTTTTGTATACTCTGACTCTGCCTTCAGGTTGGAATACACCATATTTTCCGATTGCGGCTTGGCAAATGAAAGATAATCACTGACTATTTTTTCAGCTCGATTTAGTTCTTGTAAAGATATTTCGACATATCCTTTTTCAATCTGGGTCAGGGTAATTGATTTATTTAAAAGTTGTAGAAAACCACTGGTAACCGTAAGAGGATTTCTTATTTCATGCGAAACACTAGCCGCCAGCTCACTCACGACATTTAATCTTTCCGATTGTAAAATCCGGTCACGATTTTTAATATTGGCAATGATCTGCTCTATTAAGAGCATAATGACACTCATCACTCCAACATGAGTCGTTAATGCATGAAAGGTAAGAATCCAGAATTGTCTATCTAATGTCCCCACAATAATGCTTAAAATGATTAGGTAAAAGCCCATGGTAAGAAAAGAAATAACGGTTGCACCTATAATTCGGCTTTTAGAATCCAGTTTTATAAACTTTTTACTTAATAAGGGCACTAGAATAAATACAGCGGTGGAAAAAAGAAATGAATACATCATTCCATAGCCGCCTAAATAGAACCGGTAGATATTTAATACTAGATATAATGGCAGAACATTCTTGTATCCTCCAAAAAGGGCCACGATAATAAACGGGATGTATCTTAAATCAAAAATAAATCCCATTTCCAATTTAATAGGTTTGGTAATACAAAGGATCATCGTCACTGCCGATAGTAAAATGAGAATTTTTCTATTGTAGGAATGGGGTCTATCTTCAAAAAAAATGAGAACGATTAGAACGGGAAAGAGTAAAAACAAGAAGTTCAACAGTAAGGTTTCAAACAAGGCATAACTTCCTTTCGGCCTCTGTTTTAGATTCATTATAAAACATTACACTTAATTAATATTATAAGTAAATTTAACCTGATAACGATTGAAATTTTATCATGTTTTCATGGGAGGCTTCATTTACGTGGCAGTATTCATCAATGAACAAATTAAAGCATCCGAGGTGGTGCTGACTGGACTCAGCGGCGAGAATTTAGGCATCGTCTCCAGAGAGGTGGCGCTGGCTATGGCCCGATCGGAAAAAGCGGACTTGGTCTGCACCTCGCTGATGAGCAGTCCCCCGCCCTGCAGCCTGGTTGCGAAGGGAACGGGAAAAGCGGCCGCCCGAAAGGGCGCGGCGCTGAACAAAGCAGGCGCAGGACGGGGAGCAGGCGGGGGCGGCAAGGAGAAGGTCAAGGAGCTTCGCTTCACCGCTCATATTGAGGAGCATGATTACGACACGAAGCTCCGCCAGGCGGACAAACATCTGCGCTCCGGCAAACCGGTACAACTTGTGGTGAAAGCATCTGGCGCTAAAGAAGGGCTTGCCGCCAAAGCGGTGCTGGAACGGCTTCTGACCGATCTAAAGGAAGTCGGAGTGAAGGAGACCGGTATCCAGACAAGCGGCAAAGGCTCGCAGGTGAAATTAAATCCGCGCTAAACGGAAGATAAGGCTAAATGGCATTTACAAAAGCTGTTATCGCTGCTCCCTAGTCGCTAATTGCTCTTGGGCAAGACGGATCATTTCGCGAACCATGGAGCCGCCAATTTTGCCGCCGACATGGCCCACCGATTCCGTTGTCAGACCCCCATTTTCGCCTGACTGCAGAGGTACGCCAAGCTCCTTAGCTACTTCATACTTCACATCATCCGGCCGATTCGGATCAACGGCGTATCCTTCGCGCTGCATTACATTTGCTTTAAAAGTCTGCATTTCCTGCTCCACTCCCGGCACCGCATATTTCCTCTTTCTTCTGGCCACCTGATCCACTCCCTTTATGTCTTTTTCCCTAACATGCCCCGGGACGCAAATCTTCATCCCTGTTCATCCAAATTGGAGCATAAGGTCAAGTAGCGAAGCACGAACCTTTGTCTAGGCACACGCATAGTATGAACAAAAGTTATGATGAAGGAGTGAATCATATGGCATTTTTACCAATGCCCGGAACACCCGCGCAAGCATTGCCTCCTCCCCCTGCTTTCGTCCCGCCAAAACCTCCTGCCTTTGGATCTTATATCATTGACTGCTTGCATAATTATACTTATGTCTGGTTATGGAATGGGGACAGTTTCTGGTATTACCCAACCCGGGTTGAGTACGGAGAAGTTTCAGGCTATCGCTGGAGCGGGGCGTATTGGTTTTATTACGGAATTGATCCAAGATTCATAAATGCGGTTTCTTGTCCTCCGATTCCTACGCTGTATTAACATTTAAGAAGCATGAATAGCTGCATGTTCATTCTTCAATCGTTTAATTTTTTTTTGCTCTTAAACTCGCTCCGACTTGTGATACGGTTCACCGCGCTGTCTGATACGGGCAAGTTTTAAGGCCATCCATTAAGGGGTGGCCTTTTTAGGCAAATTCTTGCATTCATTCCCAGATAGGTTGTTGACCTTAACAACTTTAAAAATTCACACATAAATTGACTATGCAAAGTAAATTATTAAGGCGACTTGCATGGTCCTCTAGAGGAGACTGCATGGCTAAACTTTGCAGATACGACTAGGGTTTCCCGTTTGTCAATAATCGCATTAAGAAGTCTACATCCGGTAACCCGTACTCTTCCTTCTCAACTTCCTCCAAAATAAGACAATTGATGATGTAAAAGTGCCAGGCCAACAGCTTCCGTGGATCTCCCGAGGAGAATTCTCCAGCATGCTGCCCTTGAACAAAGATTGGAATCAGCCTGTCGATTACAACATCTACTGAATGTTGTTCTAGAATCCGTGCCGCCGCCTCTGGAAATTCACCCGTCTTGCGTGCCCTTAGAATGAACATAAATGCATATTTACTGCTCTCGTCTAGCATGCCTTGGGTTAAAGTCTTGATTTGTTCAAAGGGAGAGCCGGACAAATATTGAAGGTTCTCGGTTTCCTTCTTCGCTTCTTCCATTAACTCCTGAACGAGCATGGTGAATAGCTCTTCTTTGGATTTGAAATACCGGAAAATAAGGCCTTCGCTGATACCGGCTTCCGCAGCGATCATACTCGTTTTCGTTCCCGAGTATCCGCGCCGGGCAAATAGTTTAAGCGCCGCTTGCTTAATCTGTTCTCTTCGCTCGTCACGGATCAGATTCAGCTGGTGTTTATTTAATGGGGACAATGAGCCTCAATCTCCAATCTTATTAAGAAATTATCCTCATAGTACCACGAAATCTCTAAATTCACCCCATCTGCAATTCGTTCTCTGTTCCGGCCGCTAGAGGACGAACCCGCTTCATTAGTTCCTCTAAGAATTGCTCCGGCCGGGAAAAACAAGCAAGATGACCGGCATTCCGAATCTGAACATATTCTTTGAAAGGAGCTTCAATCTTGTCGTAGTATGCTTTTGCCGTTGCAGTTGGCGTTATGATATCTTGATCGCCATGCATAATAAAGAAAGGCAATTCAAAGCACAGTCCAACCTTGTCGAAGTCAAAAGCCACTAACTCGTCAAACAGATGGCCGAGGGTGTAATTCATCCCTTTGAAAATATGGATGAGATCACTGAACTTGTGTTCAGGGGAAGAGAGCATAGACGGCAGTATGAGGTCCATAATCATATTTGGCACATCGTTGATCACTTTAACCAGATACTGATTCCTCAGTTCGAAATCTTTGCGGCTCCATCGCGTGGGATCTGGCCCCATTTTCTCGACCAAATGAACTCCCTTCGCATAGCCTGCATTACGGAAAGCATCGAGCGTCACTTTGTACGTTTGATGCTGAGGATCCGGAGCATTTTGATCTGTACCGACATACGCATAAAACAGGTCAGGACGCTGTTTTGCCATCATAATTCCAATCAGACTGCCTACTGAACTGCCGATGAGAATCACTTTCCGATGCTGGAGTTTGTTGCACAAATATTCCGCCAACTCGATGCCGTCCTGAGCAATGCGGTCGAAGGTGATCGTACCGCTTCCGTCTTTTCCGTTCCTAGTGAACGTTTTGCCAGCGCCTCGCTGATCCCATTGAACGATTGTGAAATGTTTCTCCCACGAACGCAATAACGGGCTGAAAATGGAGTACGGGGAAGCTGGTCCGCCATGGATAAACAATAGAACGGGATTATGGTAATCCTCTCCCCTTATAGTTACCCATTGGTCGATATCGCCGATTTTAACGTAACGGCTTTCAACGATACGATTCAGCGTATGAATCTGAAGCAGTCTTGTGTTTTTACGCCGATTGCGTTTTCGCAGTAATAAATCCGGCAGGATGTTCTGTTTACTCATTTTTTGCATCTCCTTTAGAAAAAAATGTTGAATTTATAATGAGTGAGTAACTCACTCATTATAAAAGTATATTTTTTCTCGCTTATTGTCAATCTCGTGAATTAGCAGCAATAAGCTGCCCGTTTATCAACGAGCGCTGTTGGACGCTCCTCCAGGTACCGCAACGGAAAACTTTCATTTTAGGCCATCCTTTACGTATTCCCTTGTACAAAATATGATAGTCTAAAGAGCAGCCGTTTCACGAAAGGAGCCCTTTTCGGTATGTTAAAAATCAGCGCTTTCTCCAAGTTGACCCGGGTCTCCGTTAAAACTTTACGATTTTACGATAACTTGGGCCTGTTAAAACCTGCCGTCGTAGATGAAAATAATGGCTATCGATATTATACCGAAGAGCAGCTTCTGACGGTTAAGCGTATCGTTGCCTTGAAAGAACAAGGCTTCACATTAGAGCAAATCAAGCCCCTTCTGGAAGAAAACGTTATGCCGGAGGCAGTAAAGAACCAATTAGCGGATAAAAAGAAAGAACTTGAGCAGGCCATCCATGAAGCGCAAAATCAGCTTAGCGAGATCGATAGAAGGCTAACCCGTATTGAAGAATCGGAGGAGCATCATCAACATACGCCGGTCACAATTCGATACGTAGAACCCCAACTCACTGCTTCCATACGTGACACGATCCCGCGAACACAGTTGTGTCTGCTGTTGGACGAAATTTTGCAGTACGTCCCTTCCTGCGGGGAGGATGAAGGGCGATTATTGACGATTCTTTGGCATAATTTCGTCAGCATGAATTCGGACATAGTCGATATCGAGGTCGCACTGCCTCTAACCAAGGTTATTCCAAGCAGGGGAAGAGTGAAGGTTGGCATCCTCCCTGAATTGAAAGCTGCAGTTTCCCTTGTACACCAGTGCAACCCCTACCGCAATGATTGTCCGGCTGTCAATGAACTCATGTCATGGGTTCGATCCCAAAGCCTGGTCCCTTCCACAAAAGAACCAGTCCGCGAAATTTATTTAACTTCAGACAAGGATATGTACGGAACGTTACGTCTGGCTGAGCTGCTCATCCCCATCGAGCATACTGGTTAATGCCCATTTCTATCCCATGTTTTATTCTGCGAGTTACAGAATAAAACATGGTTTTTTTTATTAGGATGAAAATATCAACCGCTAATTTTTAGGTTGAGCCTTTTTTTATGCAAAAAAAGATTCGGAGTTTCCTTGACTCTCCCCTTAACTGGAGGGTGTAAATTAGTTCTGCACAATAAAAGGAGGAGTGGAACCAATGAAACGACTGGAAGGAAAAATAGCTTTGGTCACAGGAGGAAGCAGAGGGATCGGGAAAGGGATTGCCCTGCGTTTGGCAGAGGAAGGGGCTCTGGTTGCCGTTCATTATGGGAACCGCCGTGATGCAGCGGAAGATGTCGTTCGCATCATCGAAGAGCAGGGAGGGCAGGCGATTGCGATCGGTGCAGGACTCGAAACCGTCGCTGGAGCGAAGCAGTTGATTCAATCCTTGGAGGAAGCACTCCTTCACCATACCGGAGATAACCGGTTCGATATTCTGGTTAACAACGCCGGTATCGGAACTTCTCAACCATTTGAGGAGACAACGGAAGAAGCACTCAACGAATTATTTGCAGTAAATGTAAAAGCGCCGTTCTTCCTCGTTCAGCAGGCATTGCCGCTGCTGCACAGCGGAGGACGCATCATTAATATCTCTTCAGGTGTTACACGAATCGCATATCCCCACATTATGGCCTACAACTTGACCAAAGGGGCAATCAATACATTTACCCTGCATCTTGCGCAATTACTGGGACCGCGTGGCATTACGGTTAATGCTGTACTTCCCGGCATCGTCGACACGGACGTCAATGCCTCTTGGCTGCACACACCAGAGGGACAGAAGTATGCATCCGAAATGTCGGCCCTCGGCCGGATCGGGCAGCCTTCCGATATTGCGGACATCGTCGCTTTCCTCTCTTCTTCGGACAGCCGTTGGGTAACGGGACAAATGGTTGATGCCACCGGCGGTTCACATCTGTAAGCATAACTAAGGAGCAAAACCATTAGTTCTGCTCCTTTTAGCCTTGACCTGCTTCGGATTATCATGGGCGGAACGCCGCTTCCCCTATTTCTGGCAAACTTTTATTAGGGGCCTTGTTCTCAGGCTTCCCTATCCCGTTCGTTAATCCTAGCGACCGCGCGGTTGAAGTATGAATTTCACGTAGAAGCTCCGGATTTTCAGGCAGTGACAAACCATAAGAAGGAATCATTTCTTTAAGCTTCGGTCCCCACGTTTGGATATGTTGCGGGAAGCATTTCTCTATGACCTCGAGCATGACGGAAACGGCAGTGGAAGCACCGGGAGAAGCGCCGAGCAATGCTGCGATTGAGCCGTCGGCGGCACTAATCACTTCCGTGCCAAATTGAAGCGTTCCTTTGCCGGAAGCCGTATTTTTAATAATTTGCACACGCTGGCCCGCTACTAATAGCTCCCAATCCTCGCTTTTGGCGTTCGGGACAAATTCCCGTAAAGCTTCCATGCGCTGTTCTTTCGATAGCATCACTTGCCCGATCAGGTATTGGGTCAGTTGAACGTTTTTGACACCTGCCGCCAGCATCGTTACGAGATTATTCGGCTTTACGGAGGTTAACAAATCAAACATGGAACCGAATTTTAAGAACTTGGGCGAAAAGCCGGCAAACGGTCCAAAAAACAACGATTCTTCCTTGTCGATGAACCTTGTGTCCAGATGCGGAACAGACATGGGTGGAGCGCCAACCGCAGCTTTGCCGTATACTTTGGCATGATGCTGCGCGACAATATCCGGTTTCCGGCACACCATAAATAGTCCGCTTACCGGGAATCCGCCAATCCCTTTTCCTTCAGGAATACCGGATTTCTGCAGCAAATGCAGGCTTCCTCCCCCTCCGCCGATAAAGACGAATTTGGCCGTATGGCGCCCTACGGTGCCGCTATCCAGATTCCGCACTTTCAATTCCCACGAGCCGTCGCCCGTACGCTTAATGTCATCCACCTGATGCTTGAACTTCATATCGACGTTGTTACTTTTCAAGTGGTCAAACAAAATGCGTGTTAACGCGCCAAAGTTGACATCCGTTCCCGATTCGATTCTTGTTGCTGCTATCGGCTGATTGAGTGTCCGGTCTTTCATCATCAGCGGAATCCATTTCATCAGTTGTGCCGGGTCATCGGAAAATTCCATCCCTTGAAACAGGGGACTTTTGGAAAGCGCTTCAAATCTTTTTCTTAAAAAGGCTACATCCTGTTCCCCTTGTACAAAGCTCATATGGGGCACGGGCACGATAAAGTCCCGCGGATTCCGTATCCGGTGACTGTCCACCAGATAAGACCAAAACTGCTTGGAAACCTGATACTCTTCATTCACCGTTATCGCTTTGCTAATATTGACCGATCCGTCCGGTTGTTCGGCGGTGTAGTTCAGCTCACACAGCGAAGAATGCCCCGTTCCCGCATTATTCCATTCGTTAGAGCTTTCTTCTCCTGCGCCTGCGCGCCGCTCAAACACAGTGATCTTCCAGTCCGGCGCTAATTCTTTCAGCAGTGAACCCAATGTTGCACTCATGATTCCGGCACCAATTAAAATAACGTCGGTTTTCGTTTGTCCGTTGCTCATTTTTACCGTCCTTATACCCTACGATTTGCAGGAAGGATGTAAGGCGCTCCTGCTTAGGCGCCACAGCAAGCCAGCGCGCGACCGGGTCGCACCCCTTTTCTGGATCAATGATGACCTAATCTTAGTGTATCACTATTGTTATTAGATTTTAATAATTATCTAATTTTTTATTGGAATAGCGTTGAGTAAATTATGCCAGTGGGTGCTGTAAGCATGGGATAGTTTTGGGGTTTTTGTTGGTTAGGGTGAGGGCGGCGAGTTGTTTTAAGCGGCAAACTTTAAGGCCACCCAATACGGATGACCTTTTTCTTTAAGCGAACGTTTCCCTATGGACTGCTTCTATGCTGCGCTGAAAATCATTTTACTTCCACCGGTTCAAATAAATTCAGATAATATTTACTTCCACTATCATCCGGATTGTCATTACGAATATGTTCTTCCAAGCATAGTCTTGAAAACATCCACTCCATCCGGAATTGCAGCACACATGCCATATCCATATGGGGTACCGGGATGACTTGGCAGCGGCTTCACATTACCACCAAAAAAACGTGCCGTACCCAGTAAATTGGATGACGTAATCCAATCCAGCAACGGCGCCATTGCCTCATCTTCTGGAGAAATACCTACAGCAATATTACAGGCTACCCTCATAGGAGGCAGGGCGACTATTTTGATAATGTTGTTTTCTTCCGGATTGCTCATTAATAAATCCTCCATCTCCGTAAGAATCTCTTCGAGACTTGAGAGACAATCTGTGTTTTTCTTTTGAAAAAGTTTCAAAACCCGGTCTAATTGCTGTTCAAAAAGTAGGATTTCCGCCCTCTGCAGCTTTAAAGTAGAGATTTTATTTTCAATAACCGCGATAAGCCCGTGAAAGGGATTGGTTTTCAATAACAGATTTTATATCCTTTATCGGAATATCGATTTTTCGAAGTTCTGCAGTAATTCGGATACATAAGAGTGCGTTTTCATCATAAATTCTCCATCCAGAGGTATCCCTTGAACTTTTAAATAATCCTTCTGATTCCCAGTGGCGCAAGGTGCGACTCGTCAGTCCCATCTGCTCCGACAATTGATTTATTGCAACAGATCTGTTCATCCAAAGTCTCCTTTCCGAGCTCTCAATGTTATAGTAGCAGTTGACGCTGCGATAATTTCAAGAGTTATCTTTCTCGGTATAGGGATTTGTTAGGTTGTGGGGTGGTCGTAACCAATAATAAACTTGCCGTTACTTGTGAACAAAAACCATAAAAATCTATGCCTGTATACGAAACCGATTAAAGCGCTTCTCCAGCAGCCGATTCAGTCCCATTCCCGTTTCTTCGAACTTTTCCCTCTACTCATAGAGCCTGGTGTACAGGCAGCGAAGGAAGTGCTTACGGTTCGTGTTGAGAGTGTAGCTTTCCACGCTCCTCGTTCGCGCCGGCTCCATCTGCCCCAACCACCCGCAAATCGTGGCAAAGGAAACCTTTTGACCCTGAATCATAGAAACGATCGCCGTAGCGAGCCGTTCGTCCTCTTCTCTCTGATACACCTCGGCGGGTCTTTCGAGCAAGGCCTGCACGCCCGTCCAGATTTCGGCACATTCCTCCGCTCCCGTATAGCGGCTCATCGCACATTCATCCAACGCATCCGCAACATGCGCAGCGGCATGCGCCCATCCCTTGACCTCCACGTATCCGCGAAAATCGTTTTCCAAATGGCAATAGCGAACCAGTGCATTCAGAGCGAGGTCATAGCTTTCTCTAGTTAAGTATGGCTCCCGATTATCGCAGGTAAGTAACAGGGCAATCAATAGGGAGGTAAACGTGCGCTTAAAGACGCTGTCCGTCTCCTTCTCCCCGATCCCGGAAAATAATCCGCTATCTGAAACGGATTGCTGAAGCAGTTCTTCCATTTGGGACTTCCCGAGTACCTTCTCCTCTAGCAGCCAATTGAACAAGGCGGAGTACGCTTCTTCCCGAATTTCGGAGTCAGGAGACCCGAGCAAGATCACCGTCTGCTGAACGAGCGTCCATACATCCTGTTGTTCCTCTTCCATTCTGTCGTTGCCCCCTTCTATTCCCATGTTCGTTTCTCATTGATTGCCATCTTTTGCGTGAATGCTTGTTCGAGATCAATCCCAAGCTTGTTGGCAAGATCGAAGATATTCCATACCACATCATACATTTCAAACCCCAGATTCTCCCGCTTCTTTTCGTCGGGAGAGAAGGAAACATTCAGAACCTCTTTCGCCAGCTCACCCACTTCAGTCATGAGGTACAGCGTTCTCTGCTCGATGGTACTCGTGTCGAATCCTTTTACCTCGCTGTATTCCCTTACGTACTGCTGAAATTCTGCTGTGTTCATCTGTGAAAATGACCTTGATTGTGATTCAGGAAGCTTCATATTCATCCTCCTCATTATTCATACGATAACTTTACCATCAAATTACTATACAAAAAATATGGAAAGGGCTTTGCAAGCCAAATGAAAAGGCCTCAGTCCCGGTGAATTCAGTGGCCTACGTAATCATTTGACAAACGGATTACTGTATATTAGGATTAGAATGAACATTCGATCTAATCTTATGTTGGCTATAGAATGAATGTTCAATTTATAAATTGGAGGTTTTATGATGCGTAAAACAGTCTTTATTACGGGGACCAGTTCAGGATTGGGTAAATTAACAGCGATTCGATTTGCTCAATTGGGCTGGAACGTCGCGGCCACCATGCGTACACCCGAGAATGAAACCGACCTTACGGCTTATGACAATATTAAAATTTTTAAACTGGATGTCACAAAAGTGGAACAGGTTCAAATGGCCGTGGAACAAGCCATAGCCGCATTCGGGAAAATTGACGTTGTCGTCAATAATGCCGGTATGGGCACTTACGGTCCGTTGGAGCTAGCCAAAGAGGACGCAATCGATTGGCAGTTCGCCGTTAATGCGCGGGGACCGATCAATGTTATTCGTAAATTCTTGCCACATTACAGAGCCAATGGAGGGGGCATGTTTATCAATATCAGCTCCTTCATGGGGATCACGACAGCGGTGCCGCTTGGATCGCTTTACAACATGTCCAAGTTCGCTTTGGAAGGATTGACGGAAGGTCTCTATTACGAACTGAAGCCGTTCAATATCGAGCTTAGATTGATCGAGCAGGGCGGGTCTACAGGAAATAATTTTAAAGAAAGTATCACTTGGAACAGGGATGAGAATATTAAAGACTACGATGATTTGATGGCGAAATTGCAAAATGTAATGAATACCGCCGATACCAGCGGCAGTCTGGATGACCCTCAAATCATTGTGGACGCCATTGTCGCTCTGGCGACGGGGGAAAGCAAGAAATTCCGTACCGTTATCGGCGCAGCAGGCAACGACCTGATGGCTCTTAGAAACTCTGTGCAGATCGAGGATTATTTGGAGACAATCGCTAAAAATTATATGTAACGATATTACAACTTTCTCCCGCTGCTACCATGAGGCTGTATTGACTGAAGAACATATTAAGTATATTCTAGACTAGAATGAACGTTCGATTTGATGCTGGGAAAGGAAGAGCTGAATGTTTGAGAAATACAACAAGGTGCAGCGGGCCGTCCTCGACACGACTCTTAACATTATCATTCGGAAGGAATTACAGGCTACCTCAATGGCGCTAATAGCCAAGGAATCTGGCGTATCGACCGGGAACATTTATCATTACTTTCAAAGTAAGGAAGATATTGTGAACGAGTTGTACAAAGCAATTGTCACATTCAACGGAGAGTATGTGCGTGAAGGTTTATTGCAGGGCAGAACGATTCGTGAAAAGTTCGAATTAGGCTGGAATCGGGTTGTCGAATTGGGTGAAAAATATCCACAGGGCTTTCAATTTATTGAGCAGTATTCGTTCTCGCCTTACATTTATGATGAGGTGAAGCAGGCAGCCTATACAGATGGCTGGTGCGGGCCTATGAACAAGTTGTATGAAGAAGCCATTCAGCAGAAGTTGTTTATCCCCATGAATCCGAAGCTGATGGTGCAGATGCATTACGGGACATTAGTTTACATTTTGAAAGCCCATCTGCAAGGGATCTTCGAATTAACCAGCGACAGCGTGCATGAAGTAATCCGTTCCTGTTGGAAGGCTGTGCAACTCGCGGATGATACGGTTCAGCTTAACGAAACGATCGGCTAAAAAAGCGAAAGGAGCATGCCTCGGCAGCTCCTTCGTTGTTTGTATTGAAATCGGGTAATCCAAAAGCACCCTCCTATAAGAAATCTGGAGACAACAGCGGCCGGAAGTCCAAACGTTCCTCGTAGTTGCGACTGGTATCT
>NZ_ASSD01000324.1 GCF_000520715.1 Paenibacillus zanthoxyli JH29 | reverse complement strand
CCCCCCGCCATGAACAGGGACGCCAGCAGGATCAGCGTCGGCCACCGGCCATTGCAGGGGACGAAGTTATTCGTCAGAATCGCCAGCATCCGCTCGCGCGGGGACTCGATGATCCGCGTGGAGAGGATGGCGGCGGCGTTGCAGCCGAAGCCCATCGACATCGTCAGGGCCTGCTTGCCGTGCCCGCCCGACTTCTTGAACAGCCGGTCCATGTTGAAGGCGACGCGCGGGAGATAGCCGAAGTTCTCCAGCAGGGCAAAGACGGGGAAGAAGATCGCCATCGGCGGCAGCATGACGCTGATGACCCAGGACGTTCCCCGATATAAGCCGAGCACGAGCACGCCGTGCAGCCACGCCGGGGCGCCCACTGCCTGGAATCCGGCGGTCAGATAGCCTTCGATGAAGCCGAACATGGAGGCCAGCCAGCCGGAAGGGTAGTTCGCCCCGGCGATCGTAATCCAGAATACGGCGCCAAGGATAGCGAGCATGATCGGGAAGCCCCAAATTTTGGAGGTTACGATCTGGTCAAGCTTATGAGTGCTCTTTAATTTGCTGCGGTCGCGGTAGGTAACGGCCTCCCGGCAGATGCTTGCGGAGACGCCGTAGATTCCGCTGACGATGTCGTCCCGAATGCCGCCGCTGGTCAGCTTCCCGGCGGATGAAATCAGGGAATCCAGCGCGCTGCTTCCATTAATGGCATGCTGTTGCTCCATGGCCGGACACCTCCTTCGGGACGCTAAACCTTATTCCCAAGCTTGCCTTGCGGAGGGAGGCCAGCAGGCTCTCATCTCCGTCCAGCAGCCGCAGCGCAATCCACCGGGCGGGGTAATCGCCGCCTACGGCCTGCTCTACGAGAGGCAGGAGCTCAGCGATGCCGCGTTCAATTTCCTCGCTGTACTGAATCCGCAAGGGTTCTGCGGCGAAGGTGCCGTCCGCAACCCGTTCCACCTGATTCAGCAGCTCCTTGATTCCGGTTCGGTTTCTGGCCGAAATGGCGATGACCGGTACGCCAAGACGCTCCGATATCGCTTTCAGATTAATGTCGATGCCAAGCCTGCGCGCCTCGTCCATCAGGTTGATGCATATCACGGCGCGGCCGGTAATTTCCAGCACCTGCAGGGCGAGGTTCAGGTTCCGCTCCAGCGAGGTGGGTCCAGCACGACAAGCGTCACATCCGGCTTCTCAAAAATGATATAATCGCGGGCCGCCTCTTCATCGGCCGAGTTGGAGTACAGGGAGTAGGTGCCCGGAAGATCGACGGCGCGGTATTCCTTGCCATTATGCGTGAACGTTCCTTCGGCGGTAACGACCGTCTTGCCTGCCCAGTTACCGGTGTGCTGCCGCATGCCGGTCAGCAGATTGAACAGTGTGCTTTTTCCCGTATTCGGGTTGCCGGCAAACGCTATAGTATAAGCTTTCATTCCGTTTCCCCTCCAATCGGTTCTCCGTAAATGAGTGAACTTTCCTCTCTGCGCAGTGCAATCGTCGTATTACTAATTCGGAATGCGGTAGGGTCGCCCAAAGGACTGCGGCGCACCACTTCAACCGTATTGCCGGGGACAAAGCCGAGATCCAGCAGCCTTCTTCTCATTACGCCCTGCACGCTCATCCCGCTGATTTGAAGAAAGCTTCCTTTAGCGGCTTCAGATAACGGTATGCCGGTTACGGCCATAACGATCACCCTTTCTTTTTATATCAAAATATCCGACTGTTGAGCTGTTCCATGATATTAGTATACGAGAACAAGTTTGTCCTAGCAACAAAAAAGTTTCCCTAAGGAAACTTAAATTTTAACAAAAACCCCCGCGATAAAGAAAAGCTTCTTCCTCGCGAGGGTATCTTGGTTTTAAACCATCGTTCTTTTCAGACTGTGAATATAGCGGGCTCTCACTATGACGAAATACAAGGTCTGCACCGCCAGGAAAGCGCCGATGGTAATCAGGACCGGAACCGTAATTTCATAGACCTGAATCTGGTTCAGAACGGGCCGGATGACAACCAGAGTCTGAACCCAGGCCACCAGAATCGGGATGTAAAAGAGCAGCGCAATCTGCTTGGTTGCCGAGCCCGACATCTCGCCGGGGCTGAGTCCGATCTTCGACAGCGCACGGTACATTCTTTGGTCGGCAGCCAGCTCGGAGTGCAGCCGGAAGTAGAGGAAGCTCGCGGACGAGACGGAGAAGATCAGGGCGATAAAGATGCCGATAAAGCCGAGCATCGACGCTCCCTGTTTCGTCGTTATATAATTTTTGGATCTCGTGTCCAGTATGGAATCCCCGTTGTCCGACTGCTTATCAATCAGTTCGGATGACAAGGCGACATTCAGGCTGTCTGCGGCCGGGAGCCGGTCATCCCATGCGGGTATTTTGTACAAATATCTCGTAAAATGCGCCGATCGGTTTCGCTCTTCGGAAGTCTTGGATAGAAGATTAAAGGCATCGTCTCCGACAACCAGAAGAGGGGAGGCGTAATGTCCGAAGGGAGGAATTACAGGCTTCAACGTTTTTCTTACGGTAAATGTCCGGTCCGGGAAATCTGTCATAGTTAAACGGTTATCCTTCACGTATTTCTCGCTGTCAAGCTGGCCTGAAATCACCAGAACAGCATCGTTGTCAGGCAGCGCGGCTTCGGTCTCGCTTCCCATCTGCGGCGTCAGTTCGTTGTACCGGCTCAAAGGCAGGATTTCAATCATCTGATATTTGCCGTCATCCAGAACGGAACCGCGCAGCTGATCTACTTTATTCTCCGTAAACCTGATTCCTTCCGCCTGAAGCCGGCCACGGATCATTTGAGTATCCTCTGTCTCGGTTGCCGAATGGTAAGCCGTGTAATTCAGAGCGAACGGACTATTCAAATAGGCATCCCTGTTCGCATTATAAATCGAGAGCAGAAAGCTTGAAGCCATGCAGGCGAGCGACGTAACCACGGTCACAAGAAACAGCATACGGGCATTGTCCTTCAGCTTGTAAGCCATCTCCGAAATCCAGAGCAGGTTGGTTCCGCGCCACAGCCGTCTGCGGCTGAGCTTAAGCAGGCGGACCGCAAGTACGGATAGCTGGGTGTAGAAAAAGTAAGTGCCGGCAATGCCTGTTACCGCCGCGACAAGCAGCCATTTGGGAGCCAGCGGCTGGCGGATGGCCCAGTAGCCTGCTGCAAGCAGCGCGATGCACAGCACGGACAGCAGCAGGGAAGCCTTCGGTTCCTTCTTCGGCTTGCTCGTACCCTTCAGCAGCTCCAGCACCCGGTTCTTCCGGATAAACAGCAGGGTGAACGCCGAGATGACGATGAACAGGACAAGGAACGCGGCTGCCGTTACCATTATTGCTTTTACCGGCCAGTAAAATGGGAGATCGCTGATGCCGATCATCTTGGTGCTGAGCAGCAGGAACATCTTGGACAGCAGCAGGCCGCCTGCCATACCCGTCAGGATGGAGAGCAGCCCGATGAGCATATTTTCCATAAAAATGAGCTTGTTGATCTGTCCCGGCCGCGCCCCCAGAATCGTCAGGATGCCGAATTCGAGATTGCGGGATTTCAGAAATGCGCTTATGGAGTACAGCACGAAGAAGAAAGCGAAGATGAACACGATGTAAGAGGCGATCTTCATACCCGCTGCGGAGTTCCTCCCGAGCTCAATTGAGGTCACGTCCGGATGAAACATGAATACGGCGTAAGCGAAAAAGACCATGACCATAAAGGCGCTGCTTAGAAAAAAAGCGATATAAGACCGGGCGTTCCGGCGGATGTTGTTAAACGCGAACTGAGGAAAGCTCATGGCTGTTCCCTCCCCAGAACGACAGCGTGTCGATGATTTTTTGGAAAAAAGCCTGGCGGCTCTCTCCCCGGTGAATCTCCGCCGCGAGCTTGCCGTCCTTGATAAAAATAATCCGGCTGCAGTAGCTGGCGGCGAGCGGATCATGCGTGACCAGCATCAGTGTGGCTCCCGTACTGAGGTTGATGCTCTCCAGCGATTCCATCACGAGCCGAGAGGCATTGGAATCCAGGGAGCCCGTCGGCTCATCGGCCAGAATAAGGGAAGGCGATGAGATAATCGCCCGCGCAATCGCCGTCCGCTGGCGCTGTCCGCCGGAAATTTCATAGATTCGCTTGTCCAGAATATCCGTGATGCCAAGACGGTCCGCAGCTTGCTTTAGCAGCGTCTTCATCTCGGAGAGCCTGCGCTTGTCCAGCGTCAGCGGAAGCACGATATTCTCGCCGACAGTGAGCGTTTCAAGCAGATTGAAATCCTGAAAGACGAAGCCGAGCTGCCTGCGGCGGAACAGGGCCAGCTCCTTTTTGTTCATGAGAAAAGGGTTGCTGCCGTTGATCTTCACTTCACCTGAGCTCGGCCTGTCAATCGTGGAGACCATGTTGAGCAGTGTCGTTTTGCCGCTGCCCGACGGCCCCATTATGCCGACAAATTCTCCGCTCTCGATGCCGAGATGGATATCGGTAAGAGCGCGGGTGCTGATTTTGCCCGGATAGATTTTGCTGAGGGCGGTGACTTCCAATACATTCATGAGAGACCTTCCTTTCCAGGGTTGAGGCGACCTATATGCCCCGCAGAGTATCCTGTTACCCTCCCAATGTACCGTACAGCGCCCGATGGCTGCTATGGATTTACCTTACGGTTTCCTTACAGTCCGGTTAAGGTTATGTTCGTATCCACAGGAATTCCCGAATTTAAAAAATCCCCGAGTCAAAAATTAGCCGGACCGACGTGCCCTCGCCGGGCTGCGAGGAAAGCTCCACCCGGTGTCCAAGCCGCTTGCATATTTCGCGGACAAGATAAAGGCCCATACCGGTCGATTCGCGGTACTCCCGTCCGCGTTCGCCAGTGAAATAAGGGTTAAAGACCCGCTTCAGATCCTCAGGGGCGATTCCAATGCCTTCGTCGCGAATTTCCAGAATGACCTTGCGGCCTTGGTGGAAAGCTGCGGCGGTGACGGTCTTCCCGGAGCCGCCCGAATAATTCACGGCGTTAGTTAGAATCTGGGCCAGCATAAACCTCAGCCATTTGGCGTCGGTATAGACCTTGAGCTCCTCGCTAATCCGGATCTCCGCCTTCACGCCCCGGCGGATAAAGAGCCGCCGGTTCTCGGCCACCGTCTCGCTGACTGCCTTCCGCAGAGAGACCGGCATGATGCTGAAATCATCCTCGAACCGGTCCAGCCGGGAAGTATACAGCACCATTTCCAGCCCTTTGCGCAGCCGGTCGACTTCCTCGCGGATACTGTCCGCCGCCGCATCGTCCAATTCGTCGGCGGTCAACTGAATAATGGACAGGGGGGTCTTCATTTGATGAACCCAGCGGTTCATGAACGTGATATGGCTGTCCACGCGGCGAGCCTCTTCGCCAAGACGATCCCGGTAATGGCGGCCGTATGCTTCGAGAAGTTTCCCGAAAGCTTCGGGGAGGGGAGCGTCACCGAGCGGCTCGAAGGCGCTGTCCAAGAAGGCTTCCGGATCGTTAAGCTTTATGTATAGTCTCTGGTGACGCAGGTAGCGGAATCCGAGGTATACAGCGAGCACCGCTGCGCTGAGCGCCGAGCCGTACAGAACGATGGACAGAGGTCGCCGTTCGCCGGTGAGCCAGTAGAGAAGCGGGACAAGCAGCATCTGGACCGCATAGAACAGCAGCAGCGGAAGCTGCACCTTCAGGAACAGCTTCATGGCGCTCCGGCAATGTTCAGCCGGTACCCCGCTCCCCTTACCGTTTCCACAGCATTGTCCGCATTCAGTTCCTTAAGCTTCTTACGCACTCTCGTTATGTAGACATTCAGTGTGTTGTCATCAATGAAATGCTGATCCTCCCACATGAGGTCGAGCAGGCGCTCGCGGCTAACAACACGGCCTTCCTTCAGCATCAGGGCTTCCAGCAGGACGGACTCTTTCTGAGTCAGTTCCGCTGTCCGCTCTCCGTGCTGAATGGCGAAGCGTTCGGGATAGAGAGTCAGCGGGCCTGAGCGCACGGTCCGTTCTTCCGGCTGCTGCGCGTAAGGGCCGTAGACCCGGCGCAGTTGGCTGCGGATCTTGGCGAGAACGACCTCATAATGAAACGGCTTCGTGATGTAGTCGTCCGCTCCGTTCTCCAGCGCCATCACCTGATCCATTCCGCTGTCTCTGGCGGAGATGAACAGGATCGGGCAGAGCGACCGGCTGCGGATCTGGCGGCACCAATAATATCCGTCGTATTTCGGGAGATTGACATCCAGCAAGACGAGATCCGCTCTGCTATCCAGAAAGGCATCCAGCACCGAACTGAAATCTTCTACAATAGCTGTGCGGAAGCCGTATTTTGACAGGTAGGCCTGTAGCAGCCCAGCTAACTTGGCATCATCCTCTATGATCAAAATCGTTTCCATGACATTCTCCTTCAGGCGATATGATGGCGGCTTACGTACCGCTTATATCATATCTTATCAACCCGGAGGATTGAAGCCTTTGCGTCCGCGCAGCGCGAGTGCCAGCGCCAGAACCAGCGGGATAGCGACCTGAAAGATGACATCGATCTTTAAGGAAGGTCCAAGGCCGATGGCAATATGCTGCGTATAATCTCTCTCGATGAAAGACGCCGCATAGATAACCGCTCCAACGGCAACCGCCCATATCTTTTCGGATTTGTTCGTCAGGAGCGAAGCCATTCTCACCGAGCAATAGAAGAATATGAGCATTTTGATCAAAAGCCCGATAAATATCATAAATGTGACCAGGATATCCAGCCGTTCGATAAACTTCAATCCGGACAGCGTTCGGACCGCTTTAAGCAAAGGAATGACGGAGCTATGTGTCAAGTCCGGGCCGAGAACGGCTATATTTATTGCCTCCATGAAGATCAGAAACAGACTGACTCCGATATAAGCCCAAATCGTTTGCTTTACGGGAACGCCAGGCCGGTTCCAACGTGACCACAGAAGCAGAAAGACTAGGATTTGACCGAACGGAAAAGAGACGATATCGGGCAGCGCCGCATTCAGAATGGGACGAAGCCCGTTCTCCGCTACAGGCATCAGCCGCCTGAAATCGGCGCCTTTCATCAGCAGAAACATACCGATCAGGATAAAGTAAAAGAACATCAAGCCCGGAAGCAGAATCTCCGGCAGCCGAAAGATCGTCTCCGCACCTTTCCAGATCGCATAGCCCCCAATCAGCAGAAACACCAGCATTGTAACGGACATGGGAGTCGCCGGCAAAAGGATTATCGCGGTAAGCTCGCCAAAATCCCGCAGGTTCCGCATGGACTCGTAAGCAAAATAGCAGCAGTATATTGCACTGATTGAGCCGCCGGCGATGCGTCCGAAGCCGAAACGGAGCATTCCGTTCAATTCCATTTCCGGCAGGCGGCGCTGAATCCACAGGAAGAGGAGAAGGAGAGCGAACCCGGCTGCGGCTCCGACGCTCATCGCCAGCCAGGCATCCTGCTTGGCCTTACTCCCGAGCACAAACATTGGGGTACTGCCGATTTCAAACAAAATGACCATGAATGTCATTTCCAGGCTCGTGGCATGCTTTTTTAACGGTGACAAGGATCTAACCTCCTGACCATCTGATAATCGCTCCCCTCAATTCTTATTCACTGAATTATAGGAGTTGCTGTTAAAGCCGATCCGTTTGATTTTCACCTTGACATGAGGCCGGATTTGAATGTTTTGGAATACGGTATCCCAATTGTGCTCCTGTTTGATTCGCTTCCATTGCTTGGGGTGATGGCGATGAATGGATATGGCAAAGCCGGTCACATCGGCATTCAATTTTTTGACCGAACGCCAAGAGGATTCCACGATTTCAATAATATTTTGCTCAATGTTGTGCTCCAGTTGGCGGATGGCGGATTCATTTTCCAGCTTCAGATTGCTCCCTACTTCTGTCAATGTACCGTCTGCTTTAATACCGATATCCATAACGTAATGATCGTTCTCCCAAATGGGACGAACAGTGGTGGAGGAATGCAGCAGTGAAATCGAGGCATCGTCCTTGTCGCTCTTTTGGGGCTTCGAGGGAAAAGAGATGTTCGACTTTTTAACCTTGTCCGTCATAAAGGATAATCCGTATGCCTCGGCCTGTGAGAGCCATCCGACGAAACGGTCTTCTTTCAGAACGGCCAATCTGGCAAATGTAATCCGGGAAGGAAGATCGGTCTGGGTGATGTCACTCGTTCGATCCATTACCTTATTGCCGGAGAGCTTAATTTCCGGAACCGCTGCGCTGGCCGATTCGGAGCTCAATTGCCTGGCCAGCTCAACCATCTGTATTCCGGGGTAATAGGAAGTTAATCTTGCCTCCTGTTCGATCATGAGCTGAATGCCGGCGCTCTGATTTCGGTTGAGCTGCATCAACTGGCTAAGAATGAGTCCCGCCTCTTCTTCGGTAATGAATACGTACACCGTTTGGCGGGCATCGGGTCTGCGCAGGAACATATCGATCAGTTGGCCAATTCCTCTTTTTGCGAGTGCCTCTCCCAGCACGGTGATTCGGTTTTGGGAGAAGAATAACTGACGCGTGCTGGTCAGATTGGTGCGTTCGACTGCCTGCATCAGCGTATTCCCCTTGGCCGAATAGATCAAAAAGGGGGGCGAACTCGTATTCCCGCCGCTGCTGCCTCCCGTGTTGTTCGCACCGGATGAGGGGTTGATAATCTGGTAGGCGGTGTGCCATTGATTATCCTTCCAGTCGTATGCGGAACCCGATACAATGCCAAGCTCGTTCAGCTCTCTGTCATCCCAGCAGCCGCCGGTCAGGAGTGACAAGAGGGAGACGATGAGCAGGAACCGCCGCCCCGCTAGATAACGAATGTTAACGCCTGTTTGTGTGTTCTCCCTCATGCCCTGCACTCCTTTCCTATGCCATCTGGCCTCTTCAAGAATTCTTATTCCCCTGCCCTTCGGATGGGCTGCCGGATGCTTGCTGCTCTTTCGGAAGCAAGTTCTGCCTTGGCGCTTCTTTGCTTCCGTATGTGCTTGGTCGCATCTTCATGTTCCGCAGCGGCGCGCGGATAATAATATCCTTCAGATAACCCGGATTCATCGGAGCAATGGGAGATAAGTACGGAACTCCGAACGATTGCAGGCTGGCCATATGGATAACAAGCACCATCAAAAAGGACATGATCCCGAGCAGGCCCAAGGAACCCGCAAACAGCATCATCATAAAGCGGATGAGCCGGATGGAGTTGGCGATCGCCATCGACGGAATAACAAAATTTGAAATCGCCGTAAAGGATACGACAATAACCATGGCGGCGGATACAAGTCCAGCCTGAACGGCGGCCTGACCCAGCACGAGTGCGCCTACGATGGAGACTGCGGGTCCGATGGCTCGCGGCATACGTACCCCGGCTTCACGCAGAACATCGAATGTCAGTTCCATGAGCAGGGCTTCAATAAACGCTGGAAAGGGTACGCCCTCCCGCTGGGCGGCCAAGCTGATCAGCAGTGTGGTCGGCAGCATCTCCTGATGGAAGGTCGTGATGGCGATATACAGCGCAGGCAGAAGCATGGACACGAAAAAAGCGGAATAACGAATTAGACGCAGAAATGAAGAAATGTCAAACCGCTGGTAATAATCCTCACTGGATTGAAAAAAGCTGAAAAACGTGGAAGGAGCCAGGAGGGCAAAAGGTGTTCCATCAATAATGATGCCGATCTGCCCTTCCAGAATGCCGCCCGCCATAGCATCGGGCCGTTCTGTACTCATTATGGTCGGAAAAGGAGTCAGGCCGCCGTCCTGAATCAGCTCCTCGATGTAATTGCTCTCCAGAATGCTGTCCGTGTCAATGGCGTCCAGCCGTTTACGAATCTCGGCAAGCACCTGCTCGCTTGCGATGCCATGGAGATAGACAAGAGCGACTCCCGTTTGGGTGCGTCTTCCGATTTTATATTGTTCGACACGAAGATCGGCGGTTTTCAGTCTCCGGCGCACCATAGAGGTGCATGTCCGCAGGCTCTCGGTGAAACCTTCTTTGGGACCGCGGATCACTCCTTGCGAGGTCGGTTCATTGACGCTCCGCTTCTCCCAGAAGGAAGTGCCGGCGGCCAGCGCGATCTTAGAGCCGTCGAGCAGGATAATCGCATTTCCTTCAAACAGCATGCCGAGCAGAGTTTCCACCGTCGTACACTCTTGGAGTCCGCCCACTGGCAGAATCTGCTCCTTGATCAGCAGAAAAGCTTGTTCCGGCCGCTGTTCCTTTAATAGCGGATGATCCGTCAGAGGCTGGATCACGGCTTGGGAAACCAAGTCCGAATTTACCAGGCCGTCAATATAAATAAAACTTATAGCAGGAGAATCGGAGGACGGGTTGGATAATGAACGGAACACGACATCGGCGCTGTGCCCGATGAGCCGCTTGATTTCCGCTAGATTGGTATCTAAAGAGGACTCCAGCGGATGGAAGGGAAGTATGCTGTTTTGTGCCGTTTTGAAGTCAGGTTTACGGTTCGACAGAAACTTCAGCTTCATGGATGCTCCCTCCAAGGCGCAGCTTTTGACTATGATGTTGTATTATTCCCTGGAATCTATTCCTTATTCTGACGAGAAAGCGCCCTTCATCCTGCTGCGGCAGGATAGAAGGGCGCTTGCCTGTTCAAATCCGATGCTTGCGATTATTGGGTTTTGATGACGATCGCATTGCTGATCAGTCGTCCGGGAGTGGTCAGATAGCCGCCGTTAAAATAAAGACCGCTTGAAGCGCCGCCATCCAGGTTCATGGCCTGCCAGGCACCCGCCTGTTTCATAATTTGGGCCATTTGAGGGATCGTAGCGCCCCCGGAGGTCACCAGCAGCAGCTTGTGATCGCGTGTAAGGCCAAGAGCGCTGCGCGCGCCGCCACCCGTTAAAATTTTGGGATCGCGGAAGCCTTCAGCCGTAACATTCAGGGATACTTTTCCGCCCGTGACCAGCCGGGGGCCGGCCTGCAGTCCGCCTTCAAATTCGCCCGCCTGAAAGCGCGGCATGAAGTTTCCGCCCGGAACAAGCTCGGCCAAGTGGTTGCTGTCGTAGGCGAATACCGCGCGGCGGTCGCCGGGGCTGTTCTTCAGCAGCTTGCCGCCGGCGGCGATATAACCGTAGGGGGCTTTATAGCTCCCTGACGTATAAGCGTTGAAGAACGTGCCGTTAATGGCGGCGATGGCTTGGCTGCGCTTCGCCATGCTTCGGAGCTCTTCAACCTGGCCCACGCTTCCGCCCGCGAGCACGACATCCAGCCGGACCTTCGGATGCAGCAGCGAGACGGTTACGATCTGCACGGCGAAGGACCTGCCGCCTACTTTGAACGTGTGGCGTGAAGACGCCGCGGCGGATGATTCGGGACGAATCAAGGCCCCGGTCAATACGGGAAGCCGGAAGGATTTGCCCTGCGCATCCGTAAATCTAACCGAGGCGGTCTCCTTGTCCCACTGAAGCTTCAGCTTAAGCGCATCGCTCACTGAGGCCAGCGGCACATAGACGGTTCCGCTGTCGCTGAAAGGGAGTGCGGTGAGCGAGACCGGCTTTTCGTTTACATAAGCCTCCTTTTGGCCTGCGAACAAGGTCAGGGATACATTCCCTTGCGCAATGTCAATCCGTTTCAGGGAAGCATCCCAGGATGTGCTCGTGCCGCTCAGTTCATTCAGAACACGTAGCGGGATGAACGAGCTGCCGTTCTTGTCCACCAGGACGATATTTTTGGGTGAGGCAGCAGCCGAATGCGCTGCGGGGAGGGGAATCATGCAGGATGCGGCCATAATTAGAATGAGGAGTAGCAGGAAAGCCGGTTTGTTTGTTGCTGTCATTGAAATTGAATTCTCCTTTGCCGTCTGCGGCGGAACGCCTTTCGCGAAAGCCGCTTATTTAGTCGGTGCATGCAGATGCGCCTTTAATTTAACATCGGATTTTCGGCTGGAAATGTTCAGCACCGCTGCGCTTGTTAGGAGAACTATGGCTATCGAGTTGACGTGAAGGGGATTGATGCGGAATGAGGGATTTACCATACATAAACGGAAAATCCGGTCCGCCTGAGAGGGGAGGACCGGATTTTCGATTTACAGGCCTTTGCGGGCCAGCAGCTCTGCGAGCACATCGGGCACATCCGTAATAATACCGGCAACGCCGGCATCAATCAGGAACTCCATCCGCCGCGGATCGTTCACCGTAAACGGATGGTAGACCACGCCGCTCTGCGCTGCGTCCCGCACGAACTCCGGCAGCACCGCCAAGTGATACGCATGCAGCGCCTTTGCTCCCACGGTGGCGGCATAATCCCACGGGCGGTACAGGCCCTCCATGTAGAGAATGCCGGTCGTAAGATCCGGGGCCAGCTTCTTTAGGTAAGCTAGTGAATAATGATTGAAGCTGGAGATGACGACCCGGCTGCTCATGCCGTAATCTCTGACGGCGGCGATTACTTTCTCTTCCATTCCCGGATAGAAAAAGACCCCGTTCTTAAGCTCAATATTGAGGATCGTGTCCCGTTCTTGCAGCAGTTCGAGCAGTTCCTCCAGCCGGGGGATTTTCTCGCTTGTGAAGCTGCCGTCTCCGAACCAGGCGCCCGCGTCAAGCGCCCGCAGCTCTTCCAGCGTCTTGTCCTTCACATAGCCGCTGCCGTTCGTTGTGCGGCTGAGCTCCTCGTCGTGAATGAGAACAAGCTCCCCGTCCCGGGTCATTTGCACATCAGTTTCAATACCCGTCGCTCCAAGCGCAAGGCTGCGGCGGAAAGCCGCCATCGTATTTTCCGGGCATACCGCCGAAGCGCCGCGATGCGCGAAATTCAATATTTTAGCCACGTCTGCATACCTCCGTCTTCGTTATTCCTGCTTAATATATATTCCACATCCATGCCGTAAACCCTATGAGTATAGCGCTATATTGATTCCGGAGAATTAACGGGGAGTAAAGATTTCCATTGGGCTGCCAGATCGGGAAGCGGCGAATGGGCGGACTCGAAAGCGGATTAAACCAGAGGGGGAAGACAGGTGTATGGAGACATTAAAGTTAGTATGCAGACAATATAGTTTGTATCCCCATGCTAAAGATAGTGTCTAACAAATAAAGTTGGTATCTGATCAGGTTAATGTCCAGTGATAAAAAAGTGTGGAACCAGTAAAAGATGTGCGAAACCGACATGCGAGATGATTAGAGCATCTGGAGGGGGAGCCCGAGGGAATGAGGGGGGCTCCCCTCTTTGTTTGAATGAATAATGTGCTTTAATGGAACTTCACGATCGGTGGTGAAATGAATGAGTGAAATTGGATATAGAATAAAATGTATCCGAAAAGAAAGTAGTCTAAACCAATCTCAGTTTGCAAAAAGCATAGGAATTTCTCAAGGAAACCTGAGTGAGATAGAAATGGGAAATAGTAATCCATCTGCAGAAACACTAATATCTATTCGAACATATTATAATGTGAACTTGAACTGGTTATTAACCGGAGTTGATTCGGATGATGGGAATACATATGAAGATAATTATACTAAGAAGTTAACAGAGGTTTTTAGAGGTCTTAACCAAATATGAACTAACTGATTAATTACAATAATGAGGAGGAGCCCTTACCGCCGACTATGGCGGGAGGGCTCTTTTTCGGTTGAAAGGCGTATGTATCGGACCTAGCAACAAGCGTATTCTTCGGACCTTAGAACTTCCAAGAAACTGTTGCCTTAAACTTATGTTTAAGGTGTACTATGAATATAAGCTTCTCTCTGGTTGTGGGAGTCATATAAATTTTTTCTTGCAGGAAATGGAGGTGTCAAGGTGAGTTTATCCATTAAAGAGGCTTCGGAACGGCTGGGGATTCCTCCCCATACCATCCGATTTTATGAAAGGAAAGGGTTGCTGCCATTTCTTCAACGCGACCCTTACGGAAATCGAATTTTTGAAGAGAGGGACATGGAATGGATCAACCTGATGATATGGTTTCGGGCCACAGGAATGACCGTCGCCGAATTGGAAGAATTCGTCGAGTTGGCCGTCCAGGGAGATTCGACCATTCCGCAAAGACAGGATTTGCTGGAAAAGCACAAGCGGAAACTTCAAGAAAGGCAACGGGAGCTCGATAGAGCGTTTGAAGCGGTCAATATGAAACTGGCCAAATATGCGGAAATTCAAAACGGAAAAAGGAAGTGAAGGGTGCGATGACACCTATTGGATTTATCGGCTTGGGGAATATGGGGCAAGCTATGGCTCTTAATTTGATCAAAGCCGGTTACAAACTTCGAGTATACAATCGAACAGCAGACAAAGCTGCACCTCTGGTCGCGCTCGGGGCCGAATCCGTCTCCAGACCAAGCGAAGCAGCTGCAAAGGGAAGTATCGTCATTACTATGGTGACCGACGATGCTGCGCTCGAAAATATTGTGCGGAGCGAAGGATTTATGGAACGGCTTGGACAAGGAGGCCTCCATCTCTCGATGAGTACCGTTTCTCCCGCCACCTCCCGGAAGCTCGCCGATTTTCATGACGCAAACGGGAGTCATTATGTTGAAGCGCCGGTTTTTGGTCCGCCTGAAGCGGCTGCCGCGCGAAAACTATGGATCTGCGTCACGGGATCGAAGGAGGCGAAGAAACGAGCTTGGCCGCTTCTGGATGCGATGGGGCAAGGGATTTTCGATTTCGGTGAAAAGATCGGCTCAGCCTTAATCGTCAAGATTTGCGGCAACTTCATAAGCTTTACGGCCATGGAAGCCATGATGGAGGCATGCAGAATGGCGCAGAAAAACGGAATCGATCCGTCGGAAATGATGGCAATGCTTTCCCGAACAATGTTTACTGCTCCGGTGTATCAAAATTTTGGAAAATATATTGCGCTTCATACCGAACAAATTACGTTGCCGGGTCTCCCGAACAGCTGGATTGTCGGCAAAGACATTGGGTTGTTCAAGGAGAGGGCCGTGCTGGCGGGAACGGAGGCGCCGCTCGCTAATTTATTATACGATCTATTTAGCGAAGTTCCTTCTCCTTAACAGTCGAAAAAATGCTGCAAGGGAAGAATTATTGCGGAAACTCGAACTTTTGTTGAATCCTTTATAAGTAAGCTATTGCTTGCGGGTGCCCCTTCACAGGCTAAACAGTGGAGCGTTGAGGAAATAGAGGGTTTTATTCAAGATGCTTTAAAAGATTTACAGAGTGATAAAGAGAAGCTGATTCATCTAGAATCAGTAATTATTAAGTCGATAACTGCAATAGAGAATGCTAAAGAAGAATTGTTATTAAAGACACGTCAAGAAGAAATGCGTGTGCAACAGAATCACTTAGAGCATTTAGACCAACTTAAAAAAAATAGCCCATGAAGATCAAGACACTATCAAAGATCTAATTAACAATGTTAAACCAGCTGTTGACCAATTGAATGAAAAAATGATTTCTGAATTATTCGATACCATTCAGAAAATCTTCTCCCGGATTAATTCGCATCCAGTTTATAACCAAATTATTTTTAATAAAGAATACAGGCATAGATCTTACAAATTACTGATTTTAGTATTAACTGGATATCTTGAGAATCAAACACAGGCAAATGCAACATACATATTCAGTTCAGCACAAATTAACTCGATAGCACTATCTTTTTTTATGGCTATGGGCGTACACCAACAGTGGTCTAGTCTACAACTTATGGGTATGGATGATCCAATCCAAAGCATGGATGAGATTAATGTTTTATCTCTAATTGATTTAATTCGTTTATTTATAGAAAAGTATGATAAGCAGTTTATTATCTCAACCCATGATTATAGTTTTTACCAATGATGTTGAGGAAATTTAGAAATCAAGATATTGCGGTAATTGAGTATGAGGGATATAGCGAAAAAGGCCCGCTTATAAAGCAACAAGTTAGTGAAAACGCAGAAGTAGAGAATGTATTGAATATACCTGCTGAAGACCCAATTTCGATATCCAAGTTATTAGAACTTAAGATGCATCATTATAGCAAGTTTTCATTTTTAAGAGGAGCTACTAGTGGCGGGCCTCGATCAAGTACGGTGTCCGTTTAGTCGATTTATATAATAGTCTGGGCAAGACAACATTTCCGTCTTTAAGAAAACGTAAAAGTGTCCGTCAGCGAACTCTACAAAGTATGCATTATAGGCGCTCTCATATTTGGATTACCCAAGAGGCGTATGACTTCTTAATGAATGAATTGAATGAACGATTTCGTACTCACGGAGAAATCACATTGTAGTTCTTTCCGTAAGCTTGAAAATACAGAAGCGGTGAGCAACAAGTAAGTTTTAGGAACTAACATTAATGTAAGTATAAGTACGAACTTTAATGTAATTGTGTAATAAAAGACTTTTTCTTAGGAACTAACTATAATGTAACTATTAAATGAGGTGGAAAACTCAAAAATGCTTGATATTACTGTGTTTTTCAGGAACCAACTATAATGTCACTGAACACAGGGGAATTGAACAATAATCGGGGCTCTCCCCCGGTCATCTTCAGATGACTCAGCGGGACTGCCCCATGTCTAATGTTAGGCTTACACCGTAAATTTAAACACTCTGGCTTCGTAAGGGCGAAGCTCCAGGCTGCGGAGATCCGTGTCTTTTTCCGCTTCGTAGTTGCTGATGAGCAGTTCAGCTCCGTGAGTTTCTATCTCCTCTGGAATCTCGAAGCTTACGGGCTCGCCGAAGAAATTCAGAACCACCAGCAGTCTTTTGCTGCCGAGCGAGCGCAGATAAGCAAATACCTGCTCATTCTCCTTGTCCACAATCGTATAATCCCCGTACACGATAATGTCATGCTGCTTGCGCAGTTCAATGAGCCGCTTGTAATAATGGAAGATGGAGTCCGGATCGGCCAAGGCGTTCTCCACATTGATTTCCGTATAGTTCGGATTAACCGCCAGCCAAGGGGTTCCCGTGGTGAATCCGGCCTGCGGTTCGCTGCTCCACTGCATTGGCGTGCGGCCGTTGTCGCGGCCCTTGATGTAAACCGAGTTCATGATAGCTTCTTCCGTATGGCCCGCTGCCAGATATTCCTCATGCATATTGATAATTTCAATATCCTTGTAATCGCTGATCGAAGCGAATTTTACGTTCGTCATCCCGATTTCTTCACCCTGATAAATGTAGGGCGTTCCCTGAAGCGTATGCAGCAGGGTTGCCAGCATTTTGCCCGACTCTTTATGGTAAACCGTATCGTTGCCAAATCTGGAGAGCATCCGCGGCTGATCGTGATTGTTCAAATACAGACTGTTCCATCCCTTGCCGTTAAGGTGAATCTGCCATTTGGAGAAAATATCTTTAATATCGCTTAGGCTCCAGGGTTTGCAGTCCCATTTGCCGCCGGGGCCCGAATCAACGCCCATCAGCTCGAAATGGAATACCATACTCAGCTCGTTCCGGTCTTCGCCTACATACAAAGCCGCGTCCTCCGGTGTAACTTCAACCGCTTCACCGACAGTCATAATGTCGTACTTGGACAAGACCTCACGGTTCATTTCCTGCAAATACTCGTGTACGCGCGGACCGTTGACAAAATACTTGCCGCCGAAGCGGAAGGAGCGGCCCTCCCCGGCTTCTTCCGACACGCTGGGCAGTCCGGGCACTTTGGAGATCAGATTGATGACATCCATCCGGAAACCGTCGATGCCTTTATCGAGCCACCAGGTCATCATGTCGTACACTTCCCGGCGGACCTTCTCATTCTCCCAGTTCAGATCAGGCTGCTTCGTGGAGAACAGATGCAGGAAGTATTCGTCTGTCCCTTCGTCGTATTTCCAAGCCGAGCCGCTGAAGAAGGAGCCCCAGTCATTCGGTTCATGACCGTCTGTGCCCGGACGCCAAATATAATAGTCACGGTACGGATTGTCCTTCGATTTGCGGGATTCCGCGAACCAGGCATGCTCATCGGAGGAGTGGTTTACGACGAGATCCATAATCAGCTTCATGCCCCGGTCATGGAGGCCCTGGAGGAGAATTTCCCAATCGGCAATCGTGCCGAATTCATCCATAATGTCCTGATAATTGCTGATATCGTATCCGTTGTCGTCATTAGGCGATTTGTACACCGGGCAGAGCCATACGACATCCACGCCGAGCGTCTTCAGATAATCCAGCTTGGAGATGATTCCCTGCAGATCGCCGATCCCGTCGCCGTTGCTGTCTTTAAAGCTGCGGGGATAAATTTGATAGACTACGCTTTCTTTCCACCATTTTCGTTCCATTATCATTCTCCTTTTCCTGAAGGGGTAAACGTTTACGTTAAACTGTTCAAAAAATAAATCTAAAACTCCCGCACATCATTAAACGCTAGCATAGAAGGAATAAAAAAGCGTCGCTCAAATGAAGTAAACGCTTACTTGAATAGTAAGCCCGATGACTATTTTTGTCAATCCCAAGATCTGACGTAGGCAGTGTGGGATGAATAACGAGGAAGAGCAAAATAGGATTAGAGATTCATTTGCAAAAGAAGGTAATACGCTATATTCTGAGTAGATGTTTATTTTATATAATTATCTACGGATGAGGGAGATGGCTTGTGAGAACGAAAAAAGCAATAGCGTATTTCTGTATGCTGCTCGCGCTGGTCCAGGCCGGTACAACCG
>NZ_ASSD01000323.1 GCF_000520715.1 Paenibacillus zanthoxyli JH29 | reverse complement strand
AGTATATTCTGTGTCTACTATTCAGTCTAACTTCATATTGGCTCTCCTTGTTATAGGGAATTTCCCCGTGATTGGTTTTCGGGATGATTATATTACTTTGTATGTTATAAGGAAAGTATGCACTTTAAAGGTAGAGACTATCAAAAAGGAGAGTAAACGATAATGAAAGAAGAAAATACGGTAGATGTTAGACCGTTTGCTTTTGCGATGTCATTAATTGAAGGAAAATGGAACATGTATATTTTGTTTTGGTTATGGAAACGGGAGATCATGCGATATGGAGAATTGAAAAGGGAACTGGGCAAGATTACACATAAAATGTTAAGCACTCAATTAAAACACCTGGAGAACAACAATCTTATTGTCCGCAAGGAATATCCACAAGTACCGCCTAAAGTAGAATACTTTCTTTCGCCTAAAGGTTTAACCTTGATGCCTGTGTTGGAGTCACTGTGTGCATGGGGCAAGGAGCATACTACGGACAAATAATAAAAAACAGCCTCCCACACAGAGGCTGCCCTTTTCCTAACCGATATCAACGTATATCCTTTACGGAAATTTTCAATGGATCTTCGGTACGGCTGCTTCCCCCGGAAGCAAGTCGGCGCACACGCGCTCCAGATAAGGCTTCGCTCCCAAAAAGTCGCGGAATGCCGTATACTCGCGCCATTTTGCGCTTACGTCGCCGCTGCTGCTTTTTACCGCGCGGATCAATATATTTTTGGGCGTGTGCTCCATGTCGATAAATTCGAGCAGTTGGGTGCGGTAGCCCATGAGGTCAAGCAGCTTCGCCCGGATCGCGTCGGTCGCCAGAGCGGAAAAGCGCTCCTTGAGAATGCCGTGCGACAGCAGCGGCTCCATGACTTCATTTTCAATCTGGGCAAACAGCTCATGCTGGCAGCAGGGAACCGACAGGATCACCGAGGCGCCCCAGCGCACCGCTTTTTCCAGCGCGGCATCGGTCGCGGTATCGCAGGCATGCAGCGTCACAACCATATCCACCCGGTCCAGCTCGTTGTAGTCGGCAATGTCGCCGACAAGAAAACGAAGCTTGTCATAGCCCAGTTTGTCCGCAAGAGCGCCGCAGTGAGCAATGACATCGGCTTTGAGATCGAGTCCGACAATGTTCAGTTCCCGCTTTTCCCGGACGGCCAAATAGTGATACAGCGCAAACGTTAGATACGATTTGCCGCAACCAAAATCGACGATCGTCAGCGGTCTGCCCACAGGGAGAGAAGGCAGCACGTCCTCCACCATCTCAAGGAACCGGTTAATCTGGCGGAACTTGTCATATTTCTTGGCATGTACCTTTCCGCTGTCATTCATTATGCCAAGCTCAATGAGAAACGGCACCGGCTCGCCTTCTTCCAGCACATACTGTTTGCGCCGGTTATGGGAGAGGTCGTCGGCCGCTTTTTTCGTCGGCGGTTTGGTCAGGATCGTCACTTTTTGCTTTTTGCTGATCAGCACCTGGTAATCCGCTTCCTCTGTGCAGAGCAGTCCCTGGCGGAAAATATCGCCCAGCAGCGATTCCAGCTCATCCGCAGCGGAATCAGCGGGGATATTTCTATGCTCCACCTGGGTGCCGGTATAGTAAGCAAACTGGTAATGCAGTCCATTTTTTAGCTGTACGGGCTTGACGCCTACCTTGGTATAAGCGGCGCTTTCCTTTTTGCGCAGCTGGCTCAGGGTTCCCGTAATCAGGGAACGGTCAGTGATAATGCGTTCAATCAACGTATTCAGGGATTCCACAATCATAACCCGCTTTCAAGTTTTAAAATGGCGTCTGGAGCATATTCGCGGCTAACGGATTGATCCCTCTTGGATTCCTCATTAGGGCCGGACATGAAACAATCCGCTGACAACCGTCACCGCGTGTCCGGACAGGAAGACTTTGTCATCGCTTATTCTAAGCCGGAGTGTGCCGCCGCGGCGGGACGCCTGGTAAGCGGTCAGTTCCCGGCGTTTCAGTCTGTCCGCCCAAAAGGGGGCCAGAGCCGTATGCGCGGAGCCGGTTACGGGGTCTTCGTTCACGCCGATACCGGGCGCAAAGAAACGGGAGACAAAGTCGATCCCCTCCCCTCCGCTTTCGGCGGTTACCGCAACGGCACGGGGCGGCAGGCTCTTCAGTGCGGGAAAATCCGGACTTAAGGTTCGAAGCACAGCTTCATCCCGGAGTAGAACAAGCGCATTATCCGCATAGAAAAATACTTCCTTAATATCTCCCTCTTCCGCTCCCAGCGCGGCGGCCAGCCCCGGTAAAGGCTCCGCCGGGGCCAGCCCGTATGCGGGGAAGCATAGCGTTATGCTGTCGCCTTCCCGCTCCGCCGTAAGCACGCCGCTCAGGGTGTGAAATTCCGCCCTCTTGTCACGCGGAAGGCGTCCGGTCTCCCATAGTGTATGGGCGCTGGCGAGCGTGGCGTGCCCGCACAGCTTCACTTCGGCAGCCGGCGTAAACCAGCGCAGCCGGTAGCCTCCGTTCTCCGGCCACAGAAACGCCGTTTCCGACAGATTCATTTCCGCCGCCGTCTGCGACATGAATTGTTCGGAGGCGGGCTGCTCCAGCAGGCATACCGCAGCCGGATTGCCGGCAAAGGGATGCTCAGTAAAGGCATCGACGATATAAATGGGGATACTCATTGGGCACCTGCCTCCTTCGTCTCTCTATTCAGCTCCAACCATTCCTGCCGTCCCTGTCTTACTTCTTCCAGGGGGAGATTGCCCCGCTCCAGCTCGGCGGGATCTTTGTCAAGCAGCCGGTCATACAGCTCCTCGCCTTCCTTCGCGACCGGCTCGCCCTGCTCCTTCAGACGGTAGAGCGAGTCCTCCGCCTTTCCATAACGGCCGATGGATTCCATGTAGGACATGAGGAGCCGCTCGGTCTTTACCGGAAGGCGGTACGCTTCCACATTCTTCAGACAATCGTCAATCTCCTCCGGCAGGCCCAGAAGCTCGCGGTCGGCGCCGTGAAGCGCGGCATACAGATACAGGTGCAGAGCCTTCATCATCCGCGGCAGCGCTTCGGGCATCTGATCCGCTGCGGCATAAATGCTTCCTTCCTCATATAGCAGGCGGGCCATTCCCTGGAGCTTGTCGGCTTCTATTCCTCCGCCAAGGCGGAATATTTCGATAATATCCTCTACGGACAGCGAATTCAGCAAGCGGGAGTTCAGTCTGAAATGCTTGTTCAGCAGTTCATCAACCTCCCATAACGCTTCCGTGGTCTTACGCTGCTGTTTCAGATCGAATACCTTGGCGATCATCGCCGTCATGTCCTCAATCATCCGAACGATATAATCTCTGCGGAACATCCGCTTTTCCTCCCTCCACAGCATAGCTTCACACGCCTTATCTTAAACGATTCCCCTGCGTAATTCCACCGTCCACCGGCGCCCGGAATTTGAAACGGAGAGACCGGTTCCCAGACCTTTTGCGAAGGGCCGGATTTGGGGAATTGCCTGCAATGGCAAATTGGAGGAGGCAGCGGATTTTCCTGCTCGGCATGAAAGTTAAAGGGGATTTTAAAGAGCATAGCTGAAGTGCGGCGGATTCGAGGACCAGATGTACTGCGGGATGATCAGGGCAGAGGTTGAACAAACAGAAGGCAAGCGAAAAAAGAGGGCATCTCGCCCTCTTTGTCATCGTCAGCGGTCATCTTACCAATACAGCGGCAAAATCCTTGATCACATTGGCAAGCTGCTCCGGCTCTTCAAATAGGCTCATATGGCCTGCGCCGGAAATGACCGCCTTCGTTACATTCCGCTTGTCCGAGGTGAAGGTCCTCTCCACCGGGACAAGACCGTCCTTCTCCCCTGCCACAAGCAGCACCGGCAGCTCGCTGGCGGATATCACATCGCGCCGGTCGGGACGCTCCCGCATAGCCAGGGCAGCTCCAATCGCTCCTTGGGGCGGCGTCTTATAGCCGATTTCCCGGGCCCGCTGCAGCAGCTCAGGCGCGGACTCCACCGTCTCCGGCGCGAACAGTCCGGGTACGAATCCGTCCACAAAATCGGTGATTCCCTGGGACCCGATCGCTGCGACCGCCTTGAGCCGCTTCTCCTTCGCCTCGATGCTGTCCGGGTAGGCTGTGGAATGAATCAGTCCGAAGGCAGTCAGGCGCGAGGCATACCGCTGAGCAAACGAAAGTGTAATATACCCGCCTAATGAATGGCCCAGCAGCGTAACCTTTGGAATGTCAAGAGCATCCAGCAGCGAAAGCACGTCATCGGCCATTTGCTCAATCGTATAGGCACCAAGCGGCGCATCGGAAGAACCATGCCCCCGCAGGTCGGGCGCAATGACGCGGTAGCTTCCGCTCAAAATCGGGATAACCTTCTCCCAGTATTCCGCGCTGCCGCAGAAACCGTGAAGCAGAACAATAACTTCACCCTGCCCTTGATCACTGTAACTAATGTTTACTCCTTCACGACGCACTGTTTCCATGACAGCCTCCTTCTTTCATCTTAATAACTACCCAATGATCTACCTTATTGGGTAGTATTTATTTAAGCCAAACGAGTGAAATTGAAACGCCTTCAGCGTAACAGCCCGA
>NZ_ASSD01000322.1 GCF_000520715.1 Paenibacillus zanthoxyli JH29 | reverse complement strand
GTCCCCCCCCGCCTCTCCATGTCCCGCCGTTCTTCATCTTGTCCCATGTTTACGCTCCTTGGTGTTCAATTTCTTAATATGCTAATGCGCCCGCTGCTCGACAACGGCAAAGGCCGATGCCAGATCCGTGGTATGCGTGATCGTAAGATGAATAATGTAATCGTATCCATCCGGCAGATTCAGCCGCGTCCAAGCTTCGCCCGAAATGGCCGCTTCCGGCCTGCCCAGTTTCCCCGGGAGTATTTCTATATCCGTAAATCCCAGCGCCGCCCCGATTCCGCAGCCGAACGCCTTGACAATGGCCTCCTTGGCCGCAAACCTTCCGGCGGCATACTCCGCCGTGAGACCGCCCCGGCTTCCCGCCACGGAAAGCTCGCCTTCGGTCAGGACGCGGCGCACAAACCTGCCGCCGAGCCGCCCTTCCAGCAGAACGGCGATCCGGTTAATCTCCAGCAGATCATGCCCGATTCCGTATATCAAGGTACACGCTCCTTAATTCTTCTTTTTCCGCAAATTCATATGGGAAATGATATAGATAGTATAGTGCTGAGGCAAGCTTTCTGCTATCTTAAAAGAAAACAGCGCCGAAGTCCATGCGCCGCTCCCGCAGCGGCTTCGGCACCCGCCATGGACTTGCCGCCTTGGCATACAGAGAGGAGACATTTTCTGATGAGTCGAAGCATCAATTTTGAAATCCCCGCAGGGGATGACTCCGTTCTGCGCTGCACCCGCTTCCCTTCCCGGGGGGAGGCAGACAGCCTGATCGTAATCGCACACGGTTATAAAGGGTTCAAAGATTGGGGAATGTTTCCTTATGTCGCGGAATCGCTAAGCGGTAAGCATGAGGTCGTGACATTCAATTTCTCCCATGGCGGAATCGGCGCGGATCTCCAGAATTTCACCGAGTTTGAGAAGTTCGCCCGCAATACATACCACCGTGAGCTTAAAGACCTGAACGTCCTGCTCTCCTATCTCAGCCAGCATCCCAAGCTCGGCGGACTCCCGCTCTTTCTTCTGGGGCACAGCCGTGGTGGAGGCGTCTGTCTGCTGCATGCCCTTGATACACCCGGCGAAGTCGCCGGCGTCATTTCTTGGAACGGCGTCACCGATCTGGATCTGTTCACGGAGGAGCAGAAAAAGGACATGCGTGAAAAAGGCCGCGCCTATGTCCTGAATGGCCGGACCGGACAGCAAATGCCGCTGGACGCCGTCATTTTGGAGGATTTGGAGCGGCAGAAAGAACGTTACAATATTATCGAGCGGATGCGGACGGCCAAATTCCCGGTCACGCTCATTCAGGGAAGCAAAGACAGCGCCCGCTTGCGGCAGGGATCGGAGAAGCTGATCGCCGTCAGACCGGACATCGAGTGGGTTCAGATTCCGGGGGGAGACCACACCTTCAGAACGGTCCATCCGTTTGCCGGGCCTACCCCGCAATTGGAGCAGGCAATCGCCGCGACCGAAGCCTTTATCGACCAGGTGCTGCGCTCTTAGCGGCCTTGTAACCGAAAAAGCAAATACCGCCGCGGGCCGCCCGCGCATCTAGCGCAGGGCCTCCGCGGCGGTGCGGTTAACATCGCGTGAGGCCGGTTCAGATTCCGGGAATGGCGCTCTGCTTGTACGACCCTTCGCGGTAGAAGCTCTCCAGCAGTTCAGCTGCTGCGGGCTCTACCCGTTTCCCTTCCAGATAATCACTGATTACTTCTTCAGTAATGCCCCGCTTGGCTTCATCCGTCTGTCCCGCCCTCTGGTCTGCGGCCTTCGCTGCCGTGATGATTCCCGCCGTCACGCCGAGATAAGCGGCCAGCTCGCGAACCTGCCGATGGTTCAGAGAACGAAGCGGCTCAAGATCGGCGGCTCCGTGTTCCCATTTAGCGCAGTTGCCGGTTACCGCTTCGGATGCATGTCCGGTTCCTGCCACCAGCAGGTTGTTCTCCAAGGAGAGCGCATGCTGGATCACCATCCGCGCTCCCGCTTTGAGCTCTCCCTTGCCTCGATGCGTCATATGGCGATGCTGCCCGATCGCCTTCAAAGCATACTCCGTTTCCAGCGCAATCTCGTCAACCGCATCCCCGATATTCGTCTCCACTGTGTACTTAAGCCCGAGCGCTTCGGCCGCCTCGTAGCTGTGCTGGAAATCCTCCTGTTCCCCGTAAGGCTGGAACACGCCGAGCGTGATATATTCCTTGCCTTGCTCAGCACTCAGCTCATCTGTTGCGCGCTTGCACAGGCCCGCAGCCACCGCGCTCTCCACATCCCCGCTTATAGCGATCAGCAATCCCCTGGTTCCCGATTCCAAGATATACGCTTTCAGAAAATCGGCTCTCTGCCGCACTTCCGCTTCCGCATCAACCGCCGGTTTAACGCCAAGGGCAGCAATAATCTCTTCCTGTATGCTCAATGCAGCTCACTCACTTTCATCGCTCCAACACCTTTTTATCAAAAACAATCCCGCAGCACCCAAAAGAACGGCACGGCGGGACGTAATCACATATTAGATTCTTGAGCCTTATTTACAGTAACGATCGAATATTTCCTTCAACTCGTCCGCGATTTCTCCAGCCGAACGGTTCTCCACGCCTTGGCGCTCGATAAAATGCACCAGCTCTCCATCCTTCATCAGGGCGATCGAAGGCGAAGAAGGCGGGTAAGGAGCGAAGTACTCGCGCGCTTTGGCAGTCGCTTCCTTTTCCTGGCCGGCAAAGACTGTGAATAAATGATCCGGCAGGGCGTCGTTCTTAAGCGCCTGGGCAACACCGGGACGGCACTGGCCGGCGGCGCACCCGCATACAGAATTGACAACGACAAGCGTGGTTCCCTTGGCGTTAGGCAGCGCGGCCTCTACATCCTCCGGAGTTTTCAGCTCCGTGAAGCCGATACTGGTCAGATCGTCGCGCATCGGTTGAATCGAATCCCTCATATGTTGCTCAAAAGACATGGACATGGTTCAACACTCTCCTTTTCACCTAGGTTGTTAGATAACTTAATAGCGAAACTTACTAACTTTATTATACATTCCAACTCGATGAAAGCAAGCTGCCCCTAGCTTTGAAATCTTTAACAGACGACCGCTGCTTTCTCCTGTTTCTCATATGGAAAGGAGATGGTAAACACCGTTCCCGTTCCCAGGCAGGAATCGACAGCAATCGATCCGCCATGCCGTTCGGCTATACTGAGACAGAGCGGGAGGCCCAGCCCGGTTCCCTGTTCTTTTGTGGTAAAAAAGGGTGTAAATAATTTCTCCATCTCCATGTCCGACATGCCGCTTCCCGTATCCTTCACCAGCAGCTCTACCTTTTCGGGGACACAGCGGGTCTCCAGCGTAAGCACTCCCTTCGGCTCCATCGCTTCCATGGCATTGCGTCCGAGGTTCAGAACAAGCTGCTTGATTTCTTTAATATTAAGCTGCAGCAGCGGCAGCTTGTCGCACAGCCTGAGCTCGACGCTTTGCCCGCGAAGATTCGCGTCGGCCCACAGCAGCGGAGCCAGATCTTCAATCACATCGTGGAGATTGCTGTCCTCCTTGCCGGAGAGCCCGCTCTGCGCAAGCGACAAAAAGTCGTTAATAATACTGTTCGCCCGGTCCAGTTCATCCATGACAATCCGGTAGTAGGACTCCATGTCCGAGGGACTCTTTTCTCTCATCAGCTGCAGGAAGCCGCGCACTACCGCCATCGGATTGCGGATCTCATGGGTAATTCCCGCCGCCATCCGGCCTACCAGCGTCAACCGCTCGACATGATTCAGCTCGCTTCGGATATTCTCTTCCTCCGTCATATCCTGGATGATTAGAACCATTCCCGCTTGCTGTCCCTGGTCTCTCGGAACCAGAGGGGCGGCCAGAACATACAGAATTTTGCCGAGACAAGCTACTTTTCCCATAAACTTCTGCTTACGGGTTACGCTGTCCAGCAAGTGATCCAATTCCCGGTTATCGTTCAGCTTCAGCCGATGCGCCAGATCGGACAGTGTACAGTTTAGAACATCGGTTCTCGTTATATGCGGGATCTCAATTTCCAACTTTTTCATCGATGTTTCGTTAATGCTAGTGATCCTTCCGTTATCATCCACGGAAATGATGCTTAACGGCACCATATCTGTGATCTGCTGAAGATCGCCTATTTCCCGTCTGAATTTCTCCGACATATAAGCGATGCGTTCCTCAATCTCACGCTTGTTCCAAGCCGATTCAAGCATATAAATCAATACGCCGCCGAGCAAAGGGTTTAAGAACAGCATGCAGAGGATGAGCGCCATTTTGTCATCCTGCAATCTGGAGAAATCATTCCCGTCAAAAAATGATGTAAACGCTATAAATAACATGCACGGCACAAGGACGATCCAGAGCAGGGCAATCTTTTCAACAACGGTTCCAAACTTGAATCTATTGGCCATGCCAAACAACAGCGGATACATGAATATTCCGGAATCAAGCAGCACATGGCTTTGCGTCACCGGATCGGAGAATACATAGGTGCATACCGGCAGCATTAGGGCAAGCAAGGCGCGGGAACGGAAGCTTCCATATAACATACCGATAAATGCGGGCAGGATTCCCCAGTTTAAATCGATCATCCCGAACAGATTGCCGGACAGCAGAGAGCAAAGGACAAGGCTTAGCCCGCAGGCCATCACGAGAAAAGTATATTCATCCGAACACCGGGGATTCCGGCGCGTTATATGGCTTTGATTCAGTCTCCACTGAAACAGCATTAAAAATGAGGAGGCAGCAGCCATTTGCAATAAAATCTCTTTCACTGCGGTTGTAATTGTGATCACCGTCCGACTCGGTTAATTGATCTCAAACCTAGAATTAAGAATACTCTGTTTACTGAGAATAAGGAAGGGCAAGAAGAAACGGCTTCGCCATCCTCACCGGAGGAGGGCATTCGTTTCTCGTAGAAATATAAGACCAAACGATAGGAGCGAAGCTTATAAAGTCTCATATTTCAAAAAAGAGCGGGACTGGCCCCGCCCGGGGCGGTGATGGTATGATGACCCTAGATTACCCGCAGCACCGCAATTTACTAAAGGAGCCATTTCATGAGTGAATATGATATCATCGTCATCGGCGGCGGACCTTCCGGTCTGATGGCGAGTGTAGCCGCAGCCAAGCACGGAGCCTCCGTGCTGTTAATTGACAAGGGAACCAAGCTGGGCCGCAAGCTGGGCATCTCCGGCGGTGGCCGCTGCAATGTAACCAATATGAAGGATACAGCAGAGCTGATCGCTCATATTCCGGGCAATGGACGTTTTTTGCACAGCGCTCTTCGCCATTTCGATAACCGTTCCATTGTCGCTTTTTTTGAAGATTTGGGAATTCAGTTAAAGGAAGAAGATAACGGCCGAATGTTCCCTGTTTCCGATAAAGCCTCCAGCGTCGTCTCGGCTCTGATTAACAAAGTCAAAGAGCTTGGCGTTCAGATCATGACGGGCAGTCCCGTCCGCGAAGTGCTGTATGGGCCAGACCGCGTTCAAGGCATTCTGCTGGCTTCCGGCAAGAAGCTGACGGCCCG
>NZ_ASSD01000321.1 GCF_000520715.1 Paenibacillus zanthoxyli JH29 | reverse complement strand
GAGTAGGACGTTGCCAAGCACAAGAACCACTGCTGAGTATCAGCAGTGGTTTTTTATATTTCTTTTTAACTTATGCTGCCTAGCAGCGATTGAATTAACACGCGATTAAGGGTTCCGCATCCGCCATACCCGCCGGAGAGGGTGAAGGATCTGGAGAGTGATTCCGGAAGCCGCGTCCGGAAAACGCAAATAGACTGCACCTCGAAAAGGGCGGCCTATTCGCATATTGCTATATATCGAGCGGAATCGCGGCTACGGACTCTCTTTCAATGATTTTATAAGCGAGGTAAAACTGCCCTTTCTCTGGGAACTTTCCTCCCTCGGCAAAATGCCTGATCATGTGCTTGACGCCCTCTGCGCCAATCTCGGGAGGATCGGCCTGGAAATACGATGAGGAGGCAGAGGGCTACTATCTCCACCTTTTCTCCGCCAAGCAGCCGGATCTGAACTGGTCGCAAGATGCGCTCAGAAGCCAAAATGTTCGCTAGCTGCATTCATATGCTGCAAGACTCTCCTTACAGAATTGAATGCGAAGCCAAAGGGCGCTCTCATGAAGAGGTGATGCGGGATATTTATTTGAAAAGCCGGGACAATGCCCGTACGCCCATGCAGTGGGATGACAGCCTGTACGCTGGATTTGGAACCGTGCAGCCGTGGATTGATGTTAATCCTAACTATAAGGAAGTAAACGTGGAGAAGGCTCTCGCCGATCCTGATTCCGTTCTGCATTACTACCGTGAGTTAATCCGGCTGCGTAAACGGTATGATGTGATCGTCTACGGCGATTATAGCCCGCTGCTTGAGGAGCATTCTGATGTATTCGCATATAGGCGAACGCTGAATGATGAGACGCTGATTGTCGTCGCGAGCTTCTCCGAGCGGGAGCAGATGGTTGATCTGGGGGAACCAACCTCCGAGCCGAGCCTGCTGCTGGCCAATTATCCCCTGGCGGCTGAACCGCTTACGGCGCTGTGGCTCCGCCCCTTCGAAGCAAGAATCTATCTTGCTCGAAACAACATCTTATAGCGGATTCGCAGCAATCCGCGAACTGCATACCGGAAGAAAGCGGCTGCCGCCTTGAAAAGAGGACGTTAGCCGTTTTTTTCAAAATATAATAATTTATAAGCTGAGCGCTTATCAATTTGTCTTATATTTCTACGAGAAACGGTGCCGTTCTAAAAGGACGGCGAAGCCGTTTCTTCTTGTATAAATAACGCTTTGGGCTGCGGACTTGTTATGCTGATCATGATTCGCAGGCAACCTGGTGCTGATCAGTTACAAAATGCCGATGAACCTGTATCAAGCGGGACTGCTTGTGGGTAATGTATCGGTAGAGAAAAGGGTGGGGGAACGTATTTCGGACGCCCGGACGGCATTGTTTGATTTTTTTTGAACAAAGACTTGGCTTTTCGGAAGAATGTGCTATAATAATAAAAAAAGTCAAAGAAAGTCAAAGTCAACAGAGCATACAGCAGGTGATTACTTATTCGTTCCCGTTCGCTTTTTCAAGTATGCGGTGTACAGTTTAGGCCACACTAGTAGGGGCTTGAACAGAATCTAAATCCGGGCTTGTCAGCCGGCTTTATACGGGATTCGGCTCTTTGCACTTTGGTTAAAGTTCCTTTAAAGGTTAGGGCCGAAAGAGGGAACGGTGCCATCGGCTGCATCTGCAAGCTCTGAATCTGGAGGATGAGTGATGCGCAATATCTCCGATATCATCGAACAATATCTGAAGAATATTTTGCATGAAAGTCCCGAAGGCACAGTGGAAATTCAACGCAACGATCTGGCGGACCATTTTTCCTGCGTACCCTCCCAGATCAATTATGTAATCAGCACACGCTTTACGCTTGAAAAGGGCTATTTGGTGGAGAGCAAGCGCGGCGGAGGCGGATATATCCGCATTCAGCGCATTGAGCTTCCGCAGCACTCGGCGCTGCATACGCATCTTAACCAGAAAATTGGCTCGGGCATCGACCAGAGTACAGCTGAGGGGCTCATTTATCAGCTCGAAGAGGCCGGGTTTTTAACCAGACGAGAAGCCTGTCTTATGCGCGCCGCCATTTCGCGTGAATGCATTGCGGTTAAGCTCCCCCATCGGGACGAAATTCGTTCCAAAATGATGAAGGCGATGCTGATCTCACTGCTCAGCAAATAATTCGGCGCTTAAAGGGAGGATTTCGTTATATGCTTTGCCAAGAGTGCGGTGTCAGACCGGCAACGCTTCATTTCACGAAAATTGTGAACGGAGAGAAGACGGAATTTCATATTTGCGAGAACTGTGCAAGGGAAAAGGGTGAATTAATACCGGGTACGTCGGGCGGTTTCTCCATTCACAGCCTGCTGTCGGGTTTATTGGATTTGGAGGGGGCGAGCAAGGGGAAATCCACTGCCGAACCAAAGCCTCACGAAGTTCGCTGCGAGGAATGCGGCATGACCTACGGGCAGTTCAGCAAGCTCGGACGCTTTGGCTGCAGCTCCTGCTATAAGTATTTTGACAAGGGGCTTGATCCGCTCATTAAAAGAGTGCATGGCAGCACGAGCCACGTGGGGAAAATTCCCAAACGTATCGGTGCGCAAATCCAATTCAAGCGGCAAATTGATGAATTGAAGGAACAGCTTCAGCAAGCAATCGTGGAGGAAGAGTTCGAAAGCGCTGCTGAACTGAGGGATCAGATTCGAAAACTTGAAAAAGAAATTGCACAAGAGTAAAGTCTTAAGATATATAGGGGGAATGCACGATGCCAGATCTCCGGTTTAC
>NZ_ASSD01000320.1 GCF_000520715.1 Paenibacillus zanthoxyli JH29 | reverse complement strand
CATGGGCGTCTAATACTTTATTTTCTAATACTTTATTTTCTTCTGATAGCGTTGCTTGGATTAGACATCGCCTGGAACAAGTGGTGCTAGATCTGTTGTTGATGTGCATTTTTGTGTTTCTGTACCAGGGAGGAAGAAAGCTGCTGTCTTTGGAGGTCCAGCGTTCCGTACCCCTGGCACGGTTTCTTACTTTAGGATTGCTAGTGGTCGTTGTTGTTTTATGACTTTGAATTATCGATTTACAGATTGTTACAATCATGTTAATGTGAAACTACACTGATTGGAAGCGCCGGCGTGTAGTCCGAAAGAATCGGCAAAATCGCCCTGTTGGCTTAGGCTTACAGGGCGATTTTTTGATTAATAAAGTCAGAAAGGATTGAAATTATGGATGATTTATCTATGTATTTTTATGATGTTAAGTATAAAGAGATTATTCGAGAAAAGACCGAAACTGAGTTTGAAAATTTTTTTTCTAAGGTAATGCAGACAAAATACAAAGATGATTTTATGCCATGTCGTCCATGGGGACAAGAGGGTGACAAGAAAAACGATGGCTATTTAATTAGCGAACGTCACTTATTTGCTGTCAATGGTCCTCATAGTCTTAATCAACCTAGGATGATAAAGAAGATAAATAGTGATTTTTCTGGTGCAATAGATTATTGGGAAGAGTTTTTTGATAAATGGTCTTTTGTACATAATCAAGATTCTTTACCTCCAAAGATTAATAAAGAGTTGTTGAAGCTAGGTACTAAATATACTGCCATTAAATTTACGTTTTGGGGTCCAAGTACATTAAGAGATATTATTTTTTCACTAGAAGAAGCTTATATTAGAGATATTTTAGGTCCAGTACCTTCAAAAATTAACTATGCTACATTAAAATTTGAAGACATACAACCTGTAATAAAATCGATCTCTAAAAGATCTAATCCAAGGAAAGAGGATTTGGAACCTGTACCAGAAAATAAACTTTTAATTAATGGTCTAAGTGATCCAATAATTGGACTAATAAAGGCAGGATTAATACGTGCTCCTTTAGTACGACAGTATCTAGACCTTCAAACAGAATTGAATTTAGGAGATCAAATTGCGGATACTCTACGTAGGCATTATGAGGATCTAAGAGATAATACAAAATTAGATCCTGATGAGATATATAGTGAATTGGCTAAATTTATAACAGATCCAAATAAGAAAGATAATCAGGTATATATGGCAGCTGTTCATACTGTTCTTGCTTATTTTTTTGAGCAATGTACAATTTTTGAAAGCGTGAGTGCATAAATGTACAATGAATGTTACATAGAGCTAGAACAAGTTATAATGAAAAAAAGCAGATATAAGAGTGACATTCAGTTGGTTAATAAGGAGGGGGGTGGGATCGTGTTGACACCCACTAAAAATTTGCATGAAGATAAATCAATTATAAAAATTGGTGCTAGAATACTTTCCATATTAAATTCTCCTCGTACGATTAGTACAGCATGGAAATCATATATTCAAATTCAGGAATCTGACATAAATGGAAAGATCAGAATTCAGTTTGATACTTTCATTTTAGCAATAGACTTTTTATACATTATTGGTGCAATTGAATATGAGGATGATTTAATGTGGAGGGCAAGAAATGATTAGGAAGATATATAGCACATTAAGCACGTTTAATACAATAGAGCTTCATGAAGGACTAAATATTTTATTAGCTGATGTAACTCAAAAGTCAACTGTAAAAGACACTCGAAACGGGCTGGGGAAAACTACGTTTATTGAGATTATTCATTTTTTATATGGTAGTAGTTGTACAAAGAATAGTATCTTTAAAATGGATCAATTTAAAGATGAATTTTTCATTATGGATATAGACTTAAAAGATAAGCTATATATAGTGAAACGACGTGGATCTGAATCGAATTTTGTGTATATACAGTGTGAGAAGGGGAGTTTTCTTGGAAAGAAATTCGGCGATGTAAATGTTAAGGTGAAAATTACTGAATGGAATGAATTTTTAGGCGAATATTTATTTAATTTAAATCATAGAGATGCAATATTGGAAGCTCATTTAAAATTCCGATCATTATTTCCATACTTTTCTAGGTTAACTAGAGATGGCGGATTTTTAGAAGCGACAAAATATTTCAAATCACAGAATGTGCATCTCACTCAAATTGCACTGTCATATTTACTTGGATTAGACACAAGCTTAGCAATCAGTTATAAGCAACTTGAGGAAAAGAAAAAAGAAATGATTGATCTAAAAAAAGCTATTAAAACAGATTCTTATAATAAGATTATGAATGATGGGATAAATTTAGATACTGAAATTACAATTCTGACTGTTAGAATATCAAAGTGCAAGAAGGATCTTGAAAATTTCCAGATCCACCCTCAGTACAAAGAAATCGAAATTGATGCTAATAGTTATGCTAAAAAAATAGCAGAGCTAAGTAATCAAAATTTTGTTGACAGACAAATTATAACTGAATTAATTAATGCGTCAGAAAGTGAAAAAAATATTACAGATTTAAATATAGCAGAATTATACGATGAAGTTAAAATTCAAATGCCTGATATTCTAATAAAGAAATTTGATGAAGCTAAAATATTTCATAAGCAATTGGTTTCAAATAGAAAAAAATATTTGCATGAAGAATTAGAGCATTATGAAGAAGCTGTAAAAAGTAGAGATAAATTAATCCATGAGCTTTCTTTGGAGCAGTCTAAAAAGATGATGATTTTAAATACACACGGAGCTCTTGAACAATATTCGCTATTACAATCAGAAATGAATGAACTTGTAAATAAACTAGATATGTACCAAAAACAACAAAATTTCATGAATAATATGCGTGAGGAAGCAGCTAAGCTGAAAATAGAAGAACAAAGGCTAATTATTGAGATTAATCAATCATTAGAAGAGCATTCAAACACTAAACGCCATGCGATTTTATTAGTCGAAGAGGTCTCTAGTTCTTTATATAACTCTATAGCTCAATTACATATAGGACAAACAACAAATGGGCGATACGATATTGAGATGGTATCCAGAAATCAAAATAGTACCGGAATTAATAGTATGTTAATTTATTGTTTTGATATGATGTTAATTCAAATGTCAAAGTATTTAGGAAGAAAAATGGATATTCTAATACATGATAGTACACTTTTTGATCCGGTGGATGAAAGACAAATAGCTGAAGCTTTGAGATTTGGTAAAGATAAATCTATTGAGGATGGATTCCAATATATAGTTACTTTGAATTCTGACGCTTTGCCTGAGAGCGTGAGAGAAGAAGTATCAAACTCCATAGTTCCTGTGCTATTAACAGATACAGATGAATCAGGATGTTTATTTGGAGTTTATTATTAAATCGATAATAGGCATTTAAATCTTATAATGAGAAGAAATGATGAGTAAAGTATTGTGTGTATCAGGCTGGTATGAAAACAGGATATATGTTGTGGCATCGGGAATATGAAGAAAAACAGGCCGCTGTTTTTTAGCGACCTGTTGCTTTTAAATATTTAGTGAACACCAACTGGGATTGAAAGGTTTTTATATGCTTTGAGAGGTTGGATTCCCCCCATCCTGTTGTAGTGTTCCAAGCTGTCCGTCAATATCTTTTGCTGTATTTCTAATGAGTGTTTTGATATCTTCTTGTTGGAAGGAAAGTTTTTCCTGTTTGAGTAAGGGGATTGTTCCAGCGGCAATAGGTTTTGCTGCTGAAGTACCCGTATCACTTTGGTGATATCCTGTAAAATGTGTTATTGAACAAAAGTCGGGTTTATGGGGATCTAAAGCAGCAGGGCCTTGACTGCTGTACCCTACAATCTGTTCTTCAATATTTACTGCTCCAATTGTTATGACCATAGGATGTCCGTTTGCACCCAGATGCTTTTTCCTGGGCCGTGGTCGAGCCCACAACAATTGTCAGGACATTGGTCACCACCACAATTACCGGCAGCGAATAATACAATTATACCCTCCTGTATAGCTTCAACAACCTTTCGAGTAAAAGGGTGATTGGGGTTATTTGCATAGTCTGTCGCGTTCCCGAAAATGGATAGAAGCTAAAGTGGAACAACTCGAAAAAACGCTATCTTACTGGAGTGAACAACCAAGGAGGCATTCACAAACCTCCGGGATTATTACAAAAAAAACTACGTCTGCCCAATTAACGAACAGAC
>NZ_ASSD01000319.1 GCF_000520715.1 Paenibacillus zanthoxyli JH29 | reverse complement strand
TCCTTCGGTAATCATGAAGTTGATCACTTCCGGCGTCGCCCGTTCCGCCAATGCGATAAAGTCGCCTTCATTCTCGCGGTCTTCGTCATCGACAACGATAACAACCTTGCCGCGCATCAAATCGTAGATGGCTTCTTCAATCGGGTCCAGGCGAATATCTTCATTATTATATTGGCTCATTTCCTTGACCTCCTGGTTCGCTGTATACTTTCCGAAATCTTATAAAAAACCGTTCGCCGCCAAAAATTCGCTGCTGATACGGGAGCTCTGTGCCTCTTCCTCATCCTCTTCATTCTGCGGGGAGGAGCCGTAGCGGAGCAGATGATCCACATACCTGCCCAGCACGTCGCATTCGATATTGACATGATCACCGGCGCGCTTGTCGGCAAGCACGGTTTCGCCGAGTGTATGCGGGATAATGGACACGGTAAAGGATGAAGCCGCCATACCCGCCACCGTCAGGCTAATGCCGTCAATCGTGATTGAGCCTTTTGGAATAATGAACTTGGACAGCGACGAGCGGCCCGGCGCAATCTCGAATACAACAGCGTTCTGATCGCGCTTTACGCCTCGGATCGTTCCCGTTCCGTCGACATGGCCCTGCACGATATGCCCGCCGAAACGCCCTCCGGCCGACATTGCCCGTTCGAGATTGATCCGGCTGCCGGTCCGCAGTTCCTTAAGCGTGCTGTTGCGGTATGTCTGGGGCATGACATCGGCGGTAAAGCCGTGATCGCTTATCGAGGTCGCCGTCAGACAGACCCCGTTGACCGACACGCTGTCGCCGATTTTGAGATCGTCCATGATGACGGAAGCATTAATATGCAGCACCATCATCTCGCCTCCCGAGGAAACACCGCGCAGCACGCCAACTTCTTCGATCAATCCTGTAAACATCCTGCTTCTCCCCTCCTTCTAAGCAAGCTCGGGTGTGCCGCTGATGCACACATTATCTCCGAGAACCTCGACTTCCACTCCCCGCAGCGTAATGGCATTTCTCATCAGTTCCACCCCGTCAAAAGAAAACGCGGCTGGCGCCTTGGCGCCGCCTCCGACAATCTTCGGAGCGAAAAAGAGCACCACACGGTCTACAAGCCCCTGCTCCAGCATCGCCCCGTTAAGGATGCCTCCGCCTTCCAGCAGGATGGAACCGATCTCCAGTTCACCGAGCCTGGACATGGCGGCATTCAGGTCTACTTGCGGTCCTGCGCCGCAGCGCACCACCTGCACCCCGGCCGCCGTCAGCGCTTCCTCCTTCGAGGCGTCGGCGCTTTCCGCCGCAACAATAATCGTCTGCGCCTGCTTGTCGGTCACAACCGACGATTCAAGCGGCGTACGAAGATTTGAATCGATAATAATCCGGACCGGATTAATGCCCGGAACCTCGGTCCGCGTCGTGAGCGAGGGGTTGTCGGCAATGACCGTACCTACGCCAACCATGATGCCCTGATGACGATGCCTCAGCGTATGTACGATTCCCCGTGCCGCCTCGTTCGAAATCCACTTGCTGTCGCCGGTCCGCGTGGCAATTTTGCCGTCCAGCGTACTGGCGCTTTTCATTGTGACAAAAGGCCGCTTCGTCAAAATATATTTGATGAACTTTTCATTGAGCCGCAGGGCGCGTTCGCGCAGCAGCCCAACCTCCACCTCGATCCCCGCTTCCCGGAGCATCGCGATTCCGCGTCCGGCCACCTGCGGATTCGGGTCCTCGCAAGCAATGACGACCCTTGCCACGCCTTCGGCAATCAGCCGCTCGCTGCACGGGGGCGTCTTGCCGTAATGACTGCAGGGCTCCAGCGTCACATAAGCAGTGCTTCCCGCCGCCTGTCCAGCCGCCATATTCAGCGCATGCACCTCCGCATGGCCCGTTCCCCGCTTGAGATGGGTTCCCAGGCCGATTACCGCCCCGTCTTTAACGACGACGCAGCCGACAACCGGATTAATTCCTGTCTGCCCCTGAGCCCGTTCAGCCATATCGAGCGCAAGCGACATATAGAACTCGTCATTCATTACATTCATGCCTAACCTCCGATCCCCTGCACATCGCAATTGTCATTAATCTAAAAAACCCATCCAATACTCCTTCGAGGAGCCTTGAATGGGCAGTTTGAGAGTGTGAAAGCATCCATTATCATGTGCAGAGAAGTCCCGAACATCAGGTTCTTGTGAATTATCGCACATAATAACGAAAGCCATTTCATTGGGCCTGCCCTATGAGACAAGAGCAAGCGGCGTTCTCCCCTTCTTCCATCCAGACTATACTGTCGGTCCCGGAATCTCACCGGGTCCACCGTTCGCGCGGCAAGCGCGATCCGGGTAGCGGACTTGTCTTTCGCATGCCGCTTACGCGTCATTCGAATCATCACCGCCGGTAGGGAATTTCACCCTGCCCTGAAGGATTGTCATATTCATTTGAGCCGGTATAAATACCGATGTTTATGACGGTATCTTATCATTATATCGCGCAAAAATCAATCATTACTAAATCACATAATTAAATTTACTTTATTATTGTAAGTTCAATGCCGCATCCCTTGCTTTTTCAGCACCGGAATCCATATTTCACTTCTAAATGTCGGCGAGGCCACATCTTTACTCTCATTCCATAGAATTTCCGGACCTTCCATTTGCTCATAGTTCGCGGACGGGAACCATTCCGAATAGATGCGCCCCCATATATTCTGCAGTGTACCGGGAAAAGGTCCGATGGCTTCGAATACCGCCCAAGTTAAAGCGGGAACTTCAAGCTGCGCCAAGCTGGCCGGACACTCTTCTGTCGTTGCCGCGCCAATGTAGTGATCCAGCTCCCCTTTTTCTTCCATTCTGCCTTCGGAAAAGTTCGCGGATGCGCTGATCAGCCCCCTAGGCTCCACATTGGAAAGTCCCTTAAGCCTGCAGATTGTTTCGCTATCCAAGCTTTCCCACATCGCCGCAATCTCCGGGTTAACCCCTTCGAACTGGATCGGGACTCTTTTCTTAATCCCCACAATGCGAAAGGCCTCTTTCTCTTCGATCCGATAGTTCATTTCACTTCCTCCTTTAATGGTTAACTGGAAGGTCATCGGTGGAAAAGCTTTAAGCAAATAGCCGTTATTTCTCGCTTCTGATGGTGTAACACCATGCAGCTTCTGAAAAGCTCTCGCGAAAGCGTCCGGTGAGTCATAGCCGTATTTGACCGCGATATCAATGATCTTTACGCTGCTCCCTTGAAGCTCAAATGCCGCCAGAGTAAGACGTCTGCGCCGAATATATTCAGATAGCGTGATACCTGCGAGGAAGGAAAACATTCTTCTAAAATAAAAATCGGAGCAGTGGGCCGTTTTGGCCGCTTCTTTAATGTCGATGTCGCCTGCGATATTTTCCTCGATATATTTCAACGCACTATTCATACTTTTGAGCAGATCCATGAATCTAACCTCCTTTTCATCATTAAAATAACAGAAAATGAAAACGTTCATCCGACAATTCGTGCCTGATTATGCAGGCAAGACAGCCCCATTGCGGATTCTCACCGTAGGGATCTTATGCTGGGCGTACCATAAAAAGGCAGATGGCGGTGTTCGCCGTCTGCCTTGATAATTGCTGCCGTATGGTGCTTTGAATCAGGCTCCCGACACGGACAACGAGCTGACCTTAAGCGTCGGAGAGGTGCAGCTGCCGATAAACCGCAGATCATTTCCAATCTCCTCAATCCCATTAAGCAGCTCAAAAAAGTTGCCCGATACCGTTATCTGGTTCACCGGTCTTACGATTTCACCGTGCTCGATCAAATAGCCTATCGCCGCCAGGGAAAAGCTGCCCGAAGTCGCATTCGTTCCCGCGTGCAGACCCTGAAGCTCCACGATGAGGATTCCCCGGTCCGTTTTGCGGATGATCTCCGCAAGGCTGGCTGTTCCGGGTGCGATATACAGGTTATGATGCGAAACTTCGACCAGGCCCTTGTATCCGCCCTTTGCGGCATTGGCCGTGTTTGCAGCTCCGGCCTTTCGGGCTGTTTTGCGGTTATGCAAAAAGGTAAGCAGTCTGCCGTCCTTGATCAGCTCATGCCGCGCGGTGGCGCTGCCTTCCGCATCGAACGCCTTGCTTGACGGCACATTAACCATCAGCGGATCATCGATGATCGATATATTGCTCCCCGCCACTTGTTCCCCCAGCTTGCCTTTCAGACGGGAAAATCCTTTGTCCACCGACTCCGCGGAGAACACCGAAGCAAAGCTTGACAGCAGAGAGGTCGCAGCGTCATTTCTAAAAATAATGGGATAATTGTCCGACTGCACCGTCGACGCTCCCAGCTTGGAAACGGCCTCCCGGACGCCTGTCAGTGCCACGGCTTCCAGATCAATATCATCAAAGCTGCGCAGAGAGAAATCGAACCAGCCCCCGGTCACGGTCTCCTTCGCATCCTTGGATTCTTTTGCCAGCACATAAATGCTCGCAGAGGCGGAGCTGTGCTGTCTGTGGCAGTTGAGGCCTTTCGTATTGCTGATCAGCACTTCGCTTTCACTGACCGAGGCAACGGAGCGTCTAACCATATCAATGCGGCGGTCGGCGTTCAGGGCAATGCGTTCCATCGCAAGGGCGGCTTCGATCAATTGATCGGGGGGAGTCTTAATCAGAGAAGCCGAATAGGTATTCACGGAATGGTAGTGTTCGGAACCGGCAAACAATTCTTCCGGCTCCTCGTTCTCCAGCACTTCGGCATTGCTTCCCGCTTCGTCTAGCAAATAAGCAATGGATTCATGATCCAGCCTCTCGGTGGATGAATAGCCCATTTTGCCGCCGATAAGGCCGCGGAACGACAGGCCGCCGGTCTGGGCGTTGTTGTACGCATCAATTTCACCTTTAAGCACCGAGACCGAGGTGGATCGGCCGTTCGCATAGTAGATTTCCATTTCGGTGAAGCCCGCTTCCCGGCCTTTTGCAAAAAGAACTTCCTGAAACTCTTCAATATTCAACGTTACTCCCCCTTTCTTCCCCCGACCGTCATTTCCGACACCCGAATGGTGGGCTGACCGCAGTTAACCGGCAGGCTGCCGCTGACGGACCCGCACATGCCCTGTCCGTGTTCGAGGTTATTGCCGACCATGTCGATTTTGCTTAAGCAGTCGATCCCCTTGCCGATCAGAGTCGCACCTTTGACCGGTTCGGCGATTTTACCATTGCGTATGATATAGGCTTCCTGAACGGCAAAATTGAAATCGCTTGTAGCCGTGTTAACCGAGCCGCCGCCCATGGACTTGGCGTAAATACCGTATTCCGTATTGGCGATAATCTCCTCGCGGGTCGAAGTTCCATTGCAGATGAACGTATTGTTCATCCGCGACGCTGGAGCGAATTTATAGGATTGCCGGCGGCCGGAGCCCGTGGAAGGCATGCCCATTCTGCGGGAGCCCATCCGGTCGATCAAGTAGCCCTTCAGTATGCCGTTCTCGATCAAGACGTTGCGCTGCGTCTTGGCGCCCTCGTCGTCGATATTCAGTGAGCCCCAAGCATTCTGGATCGTACCATCGTCGACCGCGGTCACAAGCGGCGAAGCTACCTGTTCGCCAATTTTACCCGCGAAGACTGACGATCCTGGTGCGACGGCGGTCGACTCCAGCCCATGGCCGCAGGCTTCATGGAACAAGACGCCGCCAAACCCGTTGTCGATAATGACGGGAAGCCTCCCGCTGGGGGCATAGCCCGCTTTGGCCATCGTAACCGCAATCCGGGAAGCCTTGCGGGCATGCTCTTCGATGTCCAGGCTTTCCAGAAACTCATGACCGGCAAAGGCGCCCGGCCCGCTGAAGCCGGACTGCTTCTGGTCGCCATCCTCCGCCACCGCGCTGATTCCCAGTCTCGTATAGACCCGCATGTCCTGAACCAATAAGCCCTCGGTATTGGCGATCCATATATTTTGCAATTGATTCATCGCGTGAATTTTCGTCTGAGAGATACTTGGGTCATATGCTGCCGCCGTGCTGTGGGCGCTCCGCATCAGTTCAATATTGCGCTTTTTCTGCGAGCTGTCCGGCATAATCCCGATGTAATGGCGATTATCGATGACTGTCCGCCGAAGATCCAT
>NZ_ASSD01000318.1 GCF_000520715.1 Paenibacillus zanthoxyli JH29 | reverse complement strand
GCCTCCCTGCCGCTTCTCGGCCTGCTCGCCCTGCTTCTCCCGGGAGACCGCAAGCTGGAGGAATGGGCGGCGGAATAAGCCATGGGAAGCAGAACCGCCGCAAGGAGGCTCATTGCTCCTTTTTAAAGGGAGGATGAGCCTTTTCATGATAAGCGGCATTTTTGATGTCCCGGGCAAGAAAAAAAACTGGGCCCATTAAGGCTTATCAGAGCCTATCGCCGCGCCTGACGTAAGGCCGGTTCCATAACTCTGGCAAATAAGGCGGCTGCCATGCCGCTGCCTGCGGTCATATAGTTATCCTGTCGGTTGCGTCGAACCCTATCCACACGGCGGCCGTCCATTCCGGCGTATAGCCGACAAACCAAATGTCACGATTTGCCTTGCAGTCGGTTCCCGGCAGATCCAGCTCCGTTATGACGGTCTTTCCGGCAGCTTATAGCCCACTCCCCAAACTGTTTGAATATAACGCGGGCGCTTCGGATTAAGCTCGATTTTTTCCCGGATATTGCGAATATGTACCATTACCGTATTCCCTCCATCAAGAAAAGGCTCGTTCCACAGGCTGCGATAAATCTGCTCCATGCTCAGCACTTGACCCTGATGACGGGCCAGCAGCTCCAGAATAGCGAACTCCCGGGGTGTCAGCTTAACCTTTCGGCCATCCACGCTGACCGCATGCTTCGCGGTGTCGATAAGCAAATCCTCGAACTGAAGCTCATGATCGCTTTTGCGGGCGGAGAATTCCTTGTTCCATTTATGATAGCGGCGAAGCTGGGATTTGCCCCGGGCCACGATCTCCAGCGGATTGAACGGCTTGCCGACATAATCGTCCGCGCCAAGGCTGAGACCTGTAATTTTGTCCATGTCGGTATTTTTGGCGGACAGCATAATAATCGGCATTTTCCGAGCCTCGCGAATTTTCAGGCATGCGGCAATCCCGTCCATATGGGGCATCATGACATCCAGAATGATCAGATCCACCTCCTCCTGCTCCAGCCATTTCATGGCCTCCAGGCCGTTGTAAGCTTTTAGCAGCCGATAACCCTCATTGTTAAAATAAATCTCAAGCAGCTCAACAATTTCTTTCTCGTCATCTACCAGCAATATCGTTTCCTGCTTCACCGTGGGCAGCCTCCTCTTGTGCCATAGCAATTACCTCCTTCAATCTTACCAAAAGCTGGGGAGGTTCGCCCTTTGGATCTGTGTCCAAGCATTATTCAACGTCCGATTTTCGTGTTACAATTAATTAAAACTTGAAATATCCCCAGTACTCTGGGACGGGAGGAAGCACAATGCTAAAACAATCGCTGGCGCGCATTCGGAAAGGCTATGGGAAAAAGCTGGTCTCCATTCACGCATGGAACGCCTGGCTTGTGCTGTTCTTGGCTGTAAGCGGTCTGATGCTCCTCGGCGCTTTTTGGCGGGAATGGCTAGGGGAAGGCAGAGTCTGGCTAAAATGGGGGCATATCCTGGCCGGGCTGGCCCTGCTTCTTCCCGTTGTCTATTACCTGCTGCTGGCGGCCAAGCATTGGAAACGGCTGAAGGGGAGACCTTCGCAAAAAGCCAATGTCATCACGGTGCTCACGCTGCTGTTAGGCTGGATTGTATCGGGGATTGTGCTTTGGCAGTATAAAGCCTTCGGTCCGCAGGCGGCCAATGCCGCGCTGCTGGCGCATGATCTCTTCACCTGGATTGGACTGCCGATTATTATTTACCATTCGATTACCCGTACCCGCTGGCTTAAAGAACCGGATAAAAGGTCGATTCGGCCGGAGCAGGAAATCAAAGACGCAGCAGTTTCCAATAGTGCGGAAAAAGGGCATGCGCAGCCCCAGCCCATCTATACGCGTCGCGGATTTCTCAAAGCCGCCGTCGGCGCAGGGCTGGCCGTTACGCTTGGGCCTACCTTTGTCCGCTGGATGGGCCGGTCCCTGCAGCTGCCTTCAGCGGGAGAGTGGCCAGCAGCTAATGCCAACCACCTTCTGCCCGACCCCGTTCCGCTGCCGCAGTCTTCCCCGCCGGTCGGCGGAGGAGCCGAGGGGCATTTCCGGGTCTATACGGTGACGGACATTCCCTCCTTCGACAATTCCAATTGGTCTTTTAAGGTTGACGGTCTGGTAGACAACAAGCTGAGTTGGAACTGGGAGCAGTTCGTCAAGCTCCAGCGGGAGGTGCAGGTGAGCGATTTTCACTGCATCACAGGCTGGTCGGTCTATAAAAATACATGGGAGGGCATCCCGCTTACGAAGCTTATGGACATGGCCGGTGTGCAGAGTACAGCCACAAGCATCAAATTTTATTCGGGAGACGGCGTTTACACCGATTCGCTGACCCTGGAGCAAGCGCGGATGGACGATGTGCTGGTCGCCGTTATGCACGATGGCAAGCCGATCACAAGTGAACTGGGCGGTCCCGTACGGCTTATCGTTCCGCAAATGTATGCCTATAAATCGGTGAAATGGCTTAATCGCATTGAACTGATCGAAGGCGACCATGTCGGCTACTGGGAACAACGGGGATACGATATCGATGCCTGGCTGCCGGGGAAAGTAAAAATATAAGACCAAACGATAGGCGCGTAGCTTAAAAAGTCTTACATTTCAAAAAAAGGCTTGTCCGCAAGAAAGATCTCTCTCCCCGGACAAGCCTTCATTTATAGAACCAGTGCTACTCCTTAATTTCCTCAAAGGATGCGTCGTACAGCCGGAACATCGTCTTGTATCCCGACTCGTCGATCTTAATCCCCACCTCAAGCCGTCCCGTCACCTGCAGCGGACCCGATTTATGCCTCAATTTAACATCGTCCGGCACAAATACAATCATAATCTTGTTCCAGTACGTTTCGTCCCCGTTGTCAAAAGGACATTCAGCTCCAGGCTGAGGGATCAGCAGGAACCAATGCTTCTCGAAGGAAAGGACCTCGCCCATAAAGCCTTTGATGGTCACTTTGCTTTTGCTCTCGCTGAGGTCCCAGAAACGCTCCGACGGCCGGGTCTGGTCCCCTCCGTCAAAAAATTCCGACCAACCGATCTTTACCGTACCTGACGGGTTCCCGTCATCCGAGCTTTTGGACGCCGTCTCTCCTCCAGCATTCGG
>NZ_ASSD01000317.1 GCF_000520715.1 Paenibacillus zanthoxyli JH29 | reverse complement strand
AAAAAAAAAGCCGCTGCTGCAGCGCTCCATGGTCGAGCGGCGTCTGGAGGCTGTCGAATATTTGTACAATCAGTACATTGTCCGCGAGGATTTGCGCCTGGCCCTAAAAGAAATTTACGATCTGGAACGTCTCACCGGACGTGTCGCGTACGGCAGCGCCAACGGCCGTGATCTGAACGCCTTGAAGCTGTCGCTGGCGCAGATTCCCGAGCTTAAGCAATTATGCCTCGCTTCGGGCTCGTCCACGCTGCGGGAAATCGGCGAAGGGATTGACGAATGCGCTGATCTTCGCGAGGATATTGCACAGGCTATAGTCGATGAT
>NZ_ASSD01000316.1 GCF_000520715.1 Paenibacillus zanthoxyli JH29 | reverse complement strand
TTCCCCCCCCCGCCTGCATTGCCGACATCGGCAGCTCCTCGTGGAAATGGATCAGAACGCCGTGAGCCTCGTCTACCAGAACGGGAACGCCGTAGCTGTGGGCAAGCTCTACAATCGAGCGAAGATCGGCGCATACCCCGAAGTAAGTCGGGTTAATGACGAGCACCCCTTTGGCGTCCGGATGACGCTGCAGGGCGCGTTTAAGAGAACTGGTCGTAATGCCGTGGTCGATGCCAAGGTTCTCATCCTGCACGGGGGATACGAAGATTGGCTTGGCTCCCGAGAAGATGATGGCGGACATGACCGATTTGTGAACGTTGCGGGGGACGATAATCTTCTCCCCGGGAGAGCAGACCGACAGAATCATCGTCATGATGGCTCCGCTTGTGCCTTGAACGCTGAAATAAGTATAATCCGCTCCGAACGCTTCCGCCGCCAGGTTCTGCGCCTGGGCGATAACGCCTTTGGGCTGGTGTAGGTCGTCGAGCGGTGCAATATTGATCAGATCTATGGAAAAGGCGTTATCACCGATGAATTCCCTGAACTCGGGATCGGTTCCGGCCCCTTTTTTATGACCGGGAATATGAAATTGCACCGGATTTCCGGCAGCGTGCTTTTTTAGAGCCGTGAAGAGAGGGGTAAACGATTGATCCATTAATACTCCCACAACCTTTCTACAAGTAAAGTCGCAAACAAATGAAGTATAACAAAACCATGATCATAATACTAGGATGTGATTTAATGCCCTCCAAAACGGAGCAGCGGATGCATATCAATCTGGTATCGCCGTTTATTATCGAGATGTGGATTATCATTTTTTTGGTTGAATTTGTGAAGGGGTCGCTGCTTGTCGCGCTGCTGCCCGTCTATATGGAGAATATACTCGGGCTGTCTGTCACGGTGGTTGGTCTGGCCTTTGCGCTGCAATATTTGGGCGATAATCTGTTCCGCAGTTTTTCGGGATGGGTCATGGAACGGATCGGGTACCGCTGGACGATGACCGGAGCGCTGATATTGATTACGGTGGCCGTCATCCTGATTATTATTGCCACAGACGCGGTCTCTCTGTCACTGGCCTGCCTGGTCTTAGGGATGGGCACGTCCCCGCTCTGGCCTTGCGTGATGACCGGCGTGACGGAACTGGCCGGCTCCACCAAAAGCGGAAGCAGCGGCGCGGCCATGGGGGCTGTGGAGATGGCTTCCATGGCCGGGACGGGCATCGGGCCGATCACGGTCAACTTCCTGATGGAGCATGGCCATCAGAGCTACCGCGCCGTATTCTTCGTGCTGCTGGCCTTTGCCGTGACGGTGGTCGCTGTCGCCCTGCTGCTGCCTGCCCGGATTACCCACGGGTTCCATGCCGTCAGCCATGGCGGGGAGGAGCCGGGGACGGCTCATCCGAAGCTGACTCCGCTAAAAAGGCTGCAGCGAAAGCTGCTTCAGGTGAGACAGTCGCTGAAGGTCAGCCGTCTGCTGTACCCAGCGCTGTTCCTGCAGGCATTCGCAATCGGGCTGATGACGCCGGTCGTTACCCTGTTTGCCCGGACGGAGCTGAACCTGACGCCGTCCCAGTTCAATCTTCTGTTGATTGCCGGCGGCGGCATTACCGTGCTGGCTCTAATTCCGGCGGGCAGGCTGGTGGACCGGATCGGCACGAAGACTTTTCTCAGTGTCGGCTTCCTGCTTGCAGCGGTTTCGCTCGCGGCTTTCTCCTTGGTACGCTGGCTTCCGCTTGTATTTGTCATAGTCCCCCTGGTCGGAGTCAGCTATGCGTTTATTTTGCCGGCCTGGAACGCCTTTCTTGCCAAGCAGGTGCCCAAAGGCGAGCGCGGTACGGTATGGGGGTTGTTTCTCACCTTACAGGGCTCCGGGATGGTAGCGGGTCCCATTGTTTCCGGCAAGCTGTGGGATACGGTCAGCCATGGCGCTCCCTTTGTGGCGAGCGCGTGCGCCATGGTGCTGCTGTTCGTCCTGCATTTAACCATCGTGCACCGCACAAAGCTGAGAACCGGGGAGTCGCATTAGGCGTTTACCCGGACACAACAAAACCGCCCGTTCTCCTGATTC
>NZ_ASSD01000315.1 GCF_000520715.1 Paenibacillus zanthoxyli JH29 | reverse complement strand
ACCCGCCAGCCGATATCCATGTCTCCCCTTGTGGCCGGTTCCTGTACGTATCCAACCGCGGGCACGACAGCATCGTTCTGTTTCACATTGATGAGGACACCGGCTTGCTGAAGGCGATGGATTGGCAGAGCACCGGCGGGCGTACGCCGCGCAACTTCGCCATTGCCGGAGGAATGCTGCTTGCCGCCAATCAGAGCAGCGGCAATATAACGTCGTTTACGATCGACGGCGAGAACGGCAGGCTGATTCCGACAGGCAATGAACTGGAAGTGCCGAAGCCGGTCTGTATTGCGATTCTGAATTGAAGAAGTTCGACATTTTATAAAATTATATAGTTTTCCAAAAATATAGAAGGAATTGGTAACGGGGGCTCGAATAGATATCGTTGATACACGCATTTTTGTCACATTCCTTACCGAAATGGGGGATAGGATGGAGGATATTGCGGAATCAGTGGGTAACGAAATTAAGGAAGGCGTGCGGATTTATTTCGCTTTGCCCCACTTGTACGAGCAGGCAGCCGCCTGTATAGATGAGAAGCTGAGAGGGAATCTGCCGTTCGCTAATCTTACGGTGCTTCATTACAGGGCTTTCGGAGGAACGGGTCCTTCCATTTTTCGGGCTGCCGGAGCGGTTGAGCTCATGATTCTTAGTGCGGATATTGTCGACGACCTTCAGGATAAGGACAACAGCTTGACGGCATGGAGCCGGATGAGCCCCGAAATCGCGCTTAACATTGCCATTGGGCTGACGTTCATTTCCGGGCAGATGCTGCTTACCTGCGAATTCCCCTTGGAACGGATTCATGGGGCTGTACAATTTATGAACACCCAGACCCTTGCGGCCATTAACGGACAGACGGCGGATCTGCTGAACGATATCGCGAGCGAGGAGGATTATTTCCGCATGATCAAGCAAAAGTCGGCTGCATTCGTGGTCGCCGCCTGCATGATCGGTACGTTCCTGGCTACTGGCGAGTGGAACAGTCAAGTAAGAGATTACGCTGAGGAACTCGGCATCGCCGATCAGATCAAGAACGACATCCGCGATCTGCTGGATTGGGAAAGGGGTGATTTCAAGAATCGAAAGAAAACGCTGTCCACGCTGTATCTGCTTCAGTTTATCACTGAGGAGGATAAATGGATCGCCGATTATTTTGAAGGACGTCTCCGGATGGAGGAGATCAGCCACCGCAGGGAGGAATTTGAGCGGGCCGTCGAACGGACGGGAACCTTTCTTTATACCTCCGTACGGATGAGAATGCATTGCTATAATTACTTGCAGATCGTAGACAAGCTGGATATCGACGCTCACTGGAAGAACCGTATTACCGCCTTGGCCGAATAGACCTTGGCATAATAATCGATTGGGGGAATCGTCCATGTTAAAGGAAATTATTCAAAGCTTGATGAAAGATCCCGCAGCAGCCCATCGTTTAAAGAACGGCCAGTATGAACTTGTTGGAATCAGCGAAGTTGAGCGAAGAGCGCTGCTGGAAGCGCTGGAGGACAAAAACCGGGTTGGCAAAGCCGGGGAGCTGGGAGCCTGGGACACCATCAAAGCGGCGGCAGCACTGTAACCTAAAGAGGCAGACAGCCTTAATCCGTCGATTCGGATTAAGGCTGTCTGCATAGGGAAAGGATGCGTCCCGCCGGAATAAAAGCCGATATCGTCAAGCATGACCGCATCTCCATCGCCGAGAAGATAGAAGGTAATCTCCGCCACATGCGCCGGATCGAAGGCAGGATTCTGCTTATGGAACAGATTGAATGAAAGCTCGTAGGTCTGAAAGACCGCCTCGGTAGGTTCGCCGTACTTGCCGCCGCTGATGCGCTGCTCCAGCCAGGGTATCCTAGCGAATTTAACCTGCGGCAGCGGCAGGGGCGTCATGACCTCTGGCAGCAGCAGACGCGCCTTGGCGCCGAAGCGATCGGCCAGCTCGACCTCTATTTGCGGCGGCAGGCCGGAGACTGGACCAAGGTTAGCCATGGAGAAGGACAGGCCACCCGCTCCGTAGAGCGCGGCATCGGCAGCGGGTCCGGTCCGAAGTGCAATGCGGTAGAATGCTTCCCCCGCTTCGCCGGGTCTTCGTTCCAGCAAGACTCCGTATGTCCCCTTGCCTCCTCCTTCCCGGTCTTTGGCCATTTCCTCGGTCCAGCTTAACCCTGAAGCTGTAATTATACCGCCGGCTTCTGGCGTCTCCTTGTTCCTATCCTCTTCGTAGCCCGCTATGATCCTGAATCCGCCGTCCATATA
>NZ_ASSD01000314.1 GCF_000520715.1 Paenibacillus zanthoxyli JH29 | reverse complement strand
GGCTACGCTGGAGCCTTCCCCCTCTCCTGCCAATATCGTGCGGGTGACGGAGGATAAGCTCACGCTGAATGAAGTCTTAAAAGAGGCAACGTTCCCGCTTGGAGCAGGTACAGAAGCGCGCATTCCGGCCGCACTGCTGGAAAAGCTTGTACAGGGCGGCACCGGCTTAAATTTGGCAGGTGAGGAATTTACGCTGAAGCTGAGCGTTCAGATGCTGCGCGATCTGCTGGGCCAGGCATCCAAGGCGGGCGGCGGTGAGGTGGCTGTAAGTATCAATAAGGTAGCCGCTGCCGACATGAAATCGCTGCTTGAGCTTGCCAAGCAGCTCAATTATGCGGAACTCAAGCCGGGAAGCGATCTGTACGAATTTGAGATGAAGCTGATCACAAGCGGCGGAGCGGAAACGGTGATCTCCGCATTCGATCATCCGGTCACTCTCCAGCTTAAGGAAAATGGGCAGGTCGAGGCCAAACTGGCCGGAATCTATTATATTTCTGATGCCGGGGAGCTTGATTATGTCGGCAGCCTGTCAGCAGAAGGATGGCTCAGCGGCAAAATGAGTCATTTCAGCAAATATACACTGCTGGAATACCGCAAGACGTTCACGGATGTTCCTGCCGGAAGCTGGGCGTATGACGCCGTTACGGAAATGGCGGCGAAGCACATTGTGGAAGGAATAAGCCTGAAAGAATTCGCGCCTGGGCGTAAAGTGACGCGGGCGGAATTCGCGGCGCTGCTGGTGCGCGCGCTTGGCCTGAGCGGAGGAAGCGCATCGTTCACGGACGTCCCGGCAGGCAAGTGGTATGCGGATGAGGTGGCGGCAGCCTCCCAGGCCGGAATCGTGAAGGGCCTTGGCGCAGCTTCCTTCAAGCCGGAGCGGACGATCA
>NZ_ASSD01000313.1 GCF_000520715.1 Paenibacillus zanthoxyli JH29 | reverse complement strand
ATGGATTTTTCGGCGCCTGAGTAATCATTGGAATGAAGGGCCGTCTTCAGATTGAAGGCATAGCCGTAGGCAACCTTCTTATTGTAGAACCTGAATGTCATTCTTCCGCTGCTGGTCTGCTTGTCGATCATGCGTACGCTTTGGTGGCCGCTGTAATCCTCGAATTTAAGAACGAGCCAATCGGATGTGGCCATCGACGAAGCATCATAGTCCACTTGGATGTCGACAACCGATTCCTCAGGCAGTGTGATGAACTGTCCGTCGGTAACGATGGTTTCCCGGCCGTCCGTAAGCGGGATTATTTTATTTTTCGCAATCACGATCGTCTGGTCCCCCGCCGTGGACTTGTCGATGTAATTTTTATAGGTCAGTATTGTCTTTTTCAGCGCACTGTCCGACAGAGAAGTTCTTTCATACTTGCTGCTGAACAGCTCCCCGTTCCTGGAGGTCAGGCTGTACAGCTGTCCGCTGTTATCCACCTGGTAGACGCTCCCTTTCACGGTCGAATAGAAGACATCTCCATTATAATGGGAGGCAAACAGGATCGGCGAATCCTCGGTATATTTCCGGAACACGCTTCGGCCCGTCGTATAGGCATCCAGGTTAGGGTCCGCATAATCCAGCAGCGAGAATAGAATATCCTTCTGCCCGTAAACGCCATCGTTGATGACTTGACCGTCAATGTCAGGTGAATATGCCGCGAAAATCCCCCAGTTCGAGCCGTAAGGCTGGTCATTTACCCCATGCGACTCGTCGGAGACGAACAGCACCAGAGTGTCCTTAGCGAAACTGGAATGATCGATATAATCAATGAACCCGGACAGCGCCTCATTCAGATACGCCACCGCCGCCGCCTTGCGGCTCGGATACAGCTTGGCGTAATCGTCCGTCACGGCGTAGGGATGATGCGTTCCGACCGTCAGCAGCGTAGCGAACCACGGCTTGCCCTTGTCGTTTAGTTCATCGATATACTTCTCAGATTGCTCGAAAAAGGCTTTGTCATCCGGCCCCCATCCAAAAGGAACGTACGGATTCTTAAAGCTCTCCCCTCCGATCACCGTATCGAAGCCCGCAGCCGTCATGAAATCGCCCTTGGACATATACTCCAGCTCAGCCGCCTGGATAAAGGCCGTATTATAGCCCCGGTGCTTCAGCAGTTTCGGGAGGAGCTCTTCCCGGTAGCTGGGGTCTTTTTGCAAATATTCATAGGCCTTGGGTGTGGACGCATCCAATTTGGGATAGTCGCCGCTGACCAGCGAGTACATTCCTCTTATCGTCTGGTTATTGTGCGTGATGTAGTTAGGGAGAATGAGGCTGTGATCTTTGATTTTGTCCAGACTTGTCAGCTTGATATCATTCGATATGTCCAGAAACTCCTGATTGACAGCTGAATAAGCCCCCGGAATGCCTTCCATGACGACCATCAGAATATTTTTGCCCCCTGTATGGCTGTTCAGCAAATATTCGCCGTCTTTGAGCTGCTGCGACGTGTTGATCTGCCGCTCAATATCCGGAGGATAGTCCGTCAGCGCTTCTTCGTTAAAGGTCAGCAGAGCAACGGAATTACGGATCGAAGCGGATACAAAATTGCCGTTCTTCCAATCCCCGCTCGAATGAATGGCAATGGCAAGATAAAGAATCGACAGTGCGGCAAAGGCCAGCAGACGGTGCCTTCTTCTGTTAAACGGGAGCAGCGGCAGCCTCCGCAGAAAAAAAATCGAAGCCATCAGCAAAGCCATCAAGAGGATGGAATACACCGGGAAACTGATGTGAAACAGCGTGCCTGTAATAAACTCTTTGTCCGACGCCATCGTAATATCGTTAAGATTAACCACATGGTCCAGCGCATAAATGTATTCGATATTAGCCAAATGGAAAATGCCGAGCACCAGCGCGGCAAGATACGAAGCGGTGAGATTCACTCTTGAAAGCGCATATAGAACAAGCAGAATTAAAATCCCGATGCCGATGTCTTTCAGAGTTATAGCATAAAGCGCGTTAAATTCCACATCGATATCTTTCTGCCGGTACAAGAGGATACGACCATAAGAATAGAGGAGTAAAAAAAGAATAGAGGGTATGGCGTAAAGCAGCTTTTTCATCGTGTTCGCCCCTGTCAACAGTACAATGAATCTATTATATATGATATTACGGCTGCAGAGCGGAACTTTTCATAGATTGAAATGGCCGTATCTCATCCAAAAAAGGACCGCTGGCGGCAGCGGCCCTTTTTACTGATCTATGGGGATTGGTTGTCACTCAGCGGTTCAGCAGGCTGCCCACGTACCGGAGCAGTTCATTGGCGCAAATCGGGCAGTAGCCATGCTCCTCAATCAGACGGCGGGACACCTCGTTGATCCGCTTCAGCTGGCTCTCATCCGGGGTTTTGGACGAGGTCGTGATTTTGACGATATCCTTAAGATCCGCGAACAGCTTCTTCTCAATCGCCTCGCGAAGACGGTCGTGGTTGCTGTATTCGAACTTTTTACCTTTGCGGGAATAGGCGGAAATCCGGATCAGAATCTCCTCCCGGAAGGCCTTCTTGGCATTCTCCGAGATGCCGATTTGTTCCTCGATGGACCGCATCAGCCGCTCATCCGGCTCCATTTCTTCATCGGTCAGCGGGTCGCGGATTTTGGTCCAGTTGCAGAACGCCTCGATGTTGTCGAGATAGTTCTCGAACAGCGTCTTGGCCGACTCCTCAAAAGAGTAGACGAACGCCTTCTGCACCTCGTTCTTGGCTAAAGTATCGTATTCCTTCCGGGCAATGGAAATGAAGTTCAAATACCGCTCCCGCTCCTCCTTCGTAATCGAAGGATGCTGATCCAGGCCGTCCTTGATCGCCCGCAGCACGTCAAGCGCGTTCATGCACTCCAGATCGCCCTTGATCAGTGCGCTGGAGATGCGGTTAATGACGTACCGGGGATCGATGCCGGACATACCTTCGTCTAAGTATTCGTTCTGCATCTCCTTCAGGTCGGCTTCCTTGTAGCCCTCAACTTCTTCGCCGTCGTACATCCGCAGCTTCTTGATCAGATCCATGCCCTGCTTCTTGCTCTCCTTGAGCCTTGTCAAGACGGAGAAAATCGCGGCTGCGCGCAGCGCATGAGGGGCAATATGCACATGCTTCATGTCGCTCTGGGCGATCAGCTTGGCGTAAATCTTCTCCTCTTCCGCCACCTTCAGGTTATAAGGCACCGGCATGACGATCATCCGGGACTGGAGCGCCTCATTCTTTTTATTGGAAATGAACGCCTTGTACTCCGTTTCATTCGTGTGGGCCACAATGAGCTCGTCGGCGCTGATCAGAGCGAACCGGCCTGCCTTGAAATTGCCCTCCTGCGTCAGCGACAGCAGGTTCCACAGAAACTTCTCGTCGCACTTGAGCATTTCCTGGAACTCCATCAGTCCGCGGTTGGCCTTGTTCAGTTCGCCGTCGAACCGGTAAGCCCGAGGGTCGGATTCCGACCCGTATTCGGTAATGGTCGAGAAGTCGATGCTGCCCGTCAGATCGGCGATATCCTGCGATTTCGGATCGGACGGACTGAAGGTTCCGATGCCGACGCGCTCCTCTTCCGACAACAGCACCCGCACAACCCGCATCTTCTCTATATCGCCGCCATATTCATTCTTCAGCCTCATCTGGCAGGAAGGGCATAAATTGCCCTCAATGCGCACATTCAGCTCCTTCTCGATCTCCGGACGGAGCTCACCCGGAATCAAATGCAGCGGCTCCTCGTGCATCGGGCATCCTTCGATCGCGTATACCGCCCCTTGTATCGTACGGGAATACTGTTCCAGCCCGCGCTTCAGCAGCGTCACCAGCGTCGATTTGCCGCCGCTTACGGGACCCATCAACAGCAAAATCCGTTTGCGCACATCGAGCCGCCGCGCCGCCGAATGGAAATACTCCTCCACCAGCTTTTCGATGGCCCGGTCCAATCCGAAAATCTCCTGCTCAAAAAATTTGTAACGCTTGCGGCCGTTAATTTCCTCGACACCATGCGATTTAATCATGTCATACACCCGGGAATGGGCCGTTTTGGCGGGAGTGGGATCTTTTTTTAGCAGTTCTATATAATCTTTGAAGGTTCCGCTCCACGCCATACGCTCGTTCTCTGCCCGGTACGATGCTATACGTTCAAAAATGTCCATTGCTCGCTGCCTCCTCACCTTACGCTCTTGTGACCCGCGCGTGATGTCTGTCCGGGCTTCACCCGGTTACCCTCGCCTAAATATCCGCCTGCCTGCCGCCGTCCCTTCCGACGCTTCCGCCGCCCAGCGGAGTTTGCATTCGAAAAGTGTAATACATAACTATGCGGGAAGCCTGAAATACTGACCTCTTTTTTGGTGTGCTATAATAGAGAATCAGCTGCAAATGTGACAAAGGAGACAAACTATGGCGGTAAGACACGAAACAGAGCTGTATGCTCCTTTAAAAAAATTTTTTGAACAGCAAGGCTATGAGATTAAAGGTGAAGTGCGTTCATGCGACCTCGTCGGCGTCCGGGGAGATGAAGAACCGCCGCTCATTGTGGAGATGAAGAAGACCTTCAACCTCTCCCTGCTGCTGCAAGGGGTGGAGCGGCTGAAGCTTAGTCCGGCGGTGTATTTGGCGGTTGAGAGATGCCGGGAGA
>NZ_ASSD01000312.1 GCF_000520715.1 Paenibacillus zanthoxyli JH29 | reverse complement strand
GTTTTATTTTTCAACCACTAATTTCGGTTTTGAGCCCCTTTTTCTATCATATTATTCTTTATTACCTCGTTCATTATCTGCTTATATTCTTCCAATAGTCTGATTTTTATTTCCCCCTTATCTTCTTGTAACATCACTTCCCTTAAATTATCTAATCTATTTAAGCTGGAGGCGGAACTGGATACCCATCTGGGCTATGAGAAGCACGAAGTCAAAGCCGAAATGACGCCCAATAGCCGCAATGGAAAAAGCAAGAAGACGGTCGTCTGTGAATACGGAGAGCAGGAGATCACCGTCCCTCGGGACCGGCTGGGTGAGTTCGAGCCCGTGGTCGTCAAGGAGCACCAGTCCAATATAACCGGGATCGAAGACCAGATCGTTGGCTTGTACGCCAAAGGTGTCAGTACCCGCGAAATTTAGGATCATCTACAGAATCTGTATGGCATTGAGGTCTCCCCCACGCTCATTTCCAATGTCACCAATAAGATCGTTCCGCTCATTAAGGAGTGGCAGAATCGGCCCCTGCAAGGTGTGTATGCCGTCGTCTATATGGGTGCCATTCACTTCAAAGTCAAGCAGGACGGGGTATTATTAACAAAAGCGGCTCTTCATCAGATAGATTGGCCGACTATAATTTGGTGCTTGCTTGTTCCTTTCTACAATGGCTGGTCCATCCCCGGGTGAGATTCAGGTCCACATTGCTTCAAATCGGAAAAAAAATAATCAACCTGTTCTTCATATCTGTCTTGAGCCGACAGGCAGGTGTCCATCAAGTACCCTTTTTCAGAGCGGTATTCCTTAAGGCCCCGATAATAAAATAACTTATGTTCATGGTCAATGATAAAGGGGAGGATCTCATTTTTCAGACATTCCTTGAACATGATGATCCTGCCGACACGACCGTTGCCATCCTGAAAAGGATGGATGCTCTCAAATTCATGATGAAAATCTATAATATCCACTAGCGATATACTTGGCTTTTGGTGATACGCAGCCAACAGCTTTCCCATAGTGCTTGCCACTTTTCCCGGAGCTGTCGTTTTCCTATCTCCAACCACATTGGGTCGGGCTTTGTAATCGCCAACGCGGAACCAATCTTTTCTTTCATCCGAGGTATTTCTTTTTAAGATTCGATGGAACTCCTTTATCATTTCTTCGGACAAGTTCTCCTGTGCATGAGTCAGCATATAATCAAAGCAGGCGAAGTGGTTTACCGTCTCCATAATATCATCGACATCTGCCGTTTCCTCCGGTTCCACGTGAAGCGTATTGGTTTCAAAAATATATCGGGTCTGATCTTCGGATAGACGGCTGCCTTCGATACGATTAGAGTTATAGGCAAGCTTAATCTGGGTCTGATGATACAGCCCCCCCTTGAGGCCCATCTTCATCTCTTCCTGTAGAAGTTCCAATAATGTTTTGTTTGCCATTCGTATCTCACCTAATTTTCTCTGAATGATCCATCTATCTTAAAACTTCAATTCGCCTTGCATTTGTTATCATTATAGCATTCTCTATTATAAAATATGCAGCATTACAGGAAGCTATTGAGAATAGGCTTTAATCCCAAATCAAACAAAAGAGGCCACCGATGACTTCTTTCACTTAATCTTGGACAGTTCATCAAGAAAAGCTGGTCTCCTGTTATATTGAGTCTTTAACTGTATAATGATCTCTGACTGGTTCGCTTTGCCCACGATCTTTTTATAACGTTTAAGCATGGCGCACACACGCTGATACTCTTTTCGATTTGAAGATGCATCGGCAGTGCTATAAATATGATTGCTATAAATCTGTTGAATTTCCTCTCGATAGTCTGCTGACAGTCGCGAAGCATATTCTTCTATCGCGGAAGGATTTGCCCTAACATAAACCATCATTTCTTCCAGATCATTTTTGTCCGAGATAAGCTTAAGATAGACCTCCCGGGCTCTCCAATTGTTGGCCTCTTTCAGCTCTGCAATGAGGTTGCGGTAGAACTCTTCTTTGTCCCCTTCGAACAGAGACTCCAAATCATGATAATATGCATAGTCGCCGCCCAGCAAAAGTTCTTTTGCAAGCCCCCTCTGCTCTTGCTTAAGAGAAAGCTTTTTATAGGCTTCATATCTTGCAGCCTTCCACTTGGAAATCAAACCGGGAAGTCGCCCATCCTGGCTTTCGCCAGCTTCAGCCAATTCGATTGCGCGGCGGTAATTCCGGCTCTTCATACTTTGCTCAATGGCCCACTCTCTGAAAAAAGTGAAATGGAGATGCTCCTGCATAAATCTCTCCGCTTCCTCTTTGGAGCCATAATTCTGCATGATCTGGAATAAAAGCTTCAACAGTGCTTCATCTGCATATTTTCGATAGTCGTTATTGGCATTGGCAGCGATTTGACTCTCAATCGATGCCTTCAACTGTTCTCTGAGGTTCTCCACATCCGCAAATTCGGTACAGATATGGAATAGAGCAATCCGATAATCTTCCCAGCCCTGGAAAATCTCGCTCTTGCTTATCGTTAACAGCCGGTTAAAGAAGCGCTCCCGGGCAGAAGCATCCTGTTGATTCAAGCTGTCTGCGATTTCGCGGATTTGTTCCAAGGTTTCCTCCACGAGCATGCCGATATCGCCATCCGAATCATCCGCATACTGAAATGCCGCCACTCCCTCCTCCAGCACCAGCAAGGCGATTTCCAGCGCCATCGAGTCATCCTTTGCTCCGTTCGTATTCTCCAGCAGGCCAAGCATATCCATTGCAAACCCGTACGTTTCCCGATAAGGGATAAAACCTTCTCTTCCGACATATTTTTTCACAATGGAATCCATCAGCTTCTTGCAAGACTCAATCTGCTGGCTATGATCACCTTTGACGTATTTGACCAATAGACCGTTTTTAAACATTTCATCCTGTTCGGCGACCTGGGCGATAATACAAATCAGTTCTTCTTTGGACAAGCTGTTCAAGACTTCGTTTATTTCAGGCTGTCGCGCCATTATTATTCACCCTCCAAAATCAATCATAATTGTATGAATCAATTGTCATCATCAAACTAGGACTCATCGTCTTCTATCCATTTGAGAACAGAATAGGAGCCTGCTAACGAGTCATGAATGCCCCAGCAATGACAGTCCGGTTTATTGGCAATGGCCTTCAGACGATCTTTGTACCGCTCATACAAGTCCGGTGTTTTTTCCTTATTGAGTATCTGAATCACTTTTTCGTAAGTATCCGTGAAGCAATCCCCCATGTTTTCAAAAATATCCCCCTCGTCATGAATATACTGGACTGCTACCTCGCAAAAATAAACCATTAACTCAAAGGGGCAGCTCGTTCCCTTGCCAAGCCTGTTCATCTCAGTGAAAATTTGTTTGACTTTAGATGGCCTTAGCTTGGGGAACCCGCGAATGGGATTGAACTCTTTGTAAATCTGGTCTTTGGCTGCAACAACCTTTTCCAGCAAAGCTGCCTCACCTTCAAGCTTGATGGAGACATAACTCCGGGCATCCTTGCTTATCCTGACTGCCTCAGCCACCAGTTCAATAAGCTCCTCTTTGGAGAAGTCCTGCAACTTGCGCTTGATCCCGGACAAATTCAACTTCTCGGCCATCCTATCTATCAACTCCATTGATTGATTTCATTGAAACCATTGATCATTCTCTTCAATGAAGCCCAAACATTCCAAAATATCTCCTTCATATAGGCTAACCCATTGTCCTGTGTGACGCTGGAAAGCGGCTTCACACTTTTCGCCGCGCACATCAAATAATGTAATGCGAGCCATTGGAAATTCAGCATATTTACCGTCGATTAACGGCTTTATAAATTGCGTCTCCGGGTTATCCCAGCCAAATTGCTCGTGCAAGCGATACAGATAAATTCTTCCCGCCTTTACTTCAAAACGATGAACCGTTTGACCTAATACTGGGGAAGCTGTTATGTATTGTTTGACTGCTGCTTCCAGCCTTGACTTATCCGTTGCTTCCAGTTTAATCGGCTTCGGGTTGTACGACCAACGCTTATCCGTCATTGCTCTTCACCTCGCGCAGTAATATGTACACAAAAAACGCCTAACGACTTTGAGCGCTGACGTATTTTTGAATAGTATGCAAATCAATTGTGCCCTATGAAAAATCCTTATTCCACAAGGATTCCCATCACTTTGTACCACTCCACACCAGACATGCGACACTCTCCACATGCCCTGAGCGGCTATCACGGATGAAGTTATGAATCTACCAGACTGGTGGCGCCGCGGCTTAAGCAAAAAACTCCGCTGGGAAAAGGGAGGCCACAAAAAATCAGCATTTTCAAATTTGCTATAAAAAGCTTTCATATTTTCTTGAGCCATATAAAACCCGCATAATGACCACATGTCTTTCAACTTCGTTAATCAGATAAAAGACAAGATAGCGATGAATGACCAGTTTGCGATAGCCTTTGCCTCTAAGAAGATCATCCCGAACCGGACTTCCTCCGTATGGAAAATCGCTCAAACCCATAATACCCTGTTCTAAATCAGTCATCATGTTGTGTGCAGCTTGAGTCGCCGACAGTTCCTTGGAGATATATTCAAAAATTTGATCGAGATCATCTTGTGCGAGCGGTGTAAATTTGATGGAATACCAACTACCGTCCATGCTTTTCTCTCAAACGTTGAAATACCTGCTCACCATCTACCAGTGGCAACCCTTCAGCTAACTGCTTTTCAGCTTCCGCTAATTTGCGGTATACATCCACCATCGCCAATTGCCTTTCGTAGGTTTCTATGCTCATAATCACCAAATCGCCATATCCATTCTTCGTTATAAAAATCGGCTCAGGCTGCTCGTGGCAAAGTTCAGAGATTTTGCTGGTATTCCGCAGTTCCGCAATCGGTCTGATTTCCGGCATAACCTTCACTCCTCGTAGCAAATTGTAGCATAATAATAGCATAATTATGTTACAAATTCAAACAATGTTCCCTTGTCAGTATCAAAATTGACTCACTGATTCCATATAAGGCACTCGACGGAATCCGTATGGCTTGAATGTAACTGGAACGCTAAGCATGTACTCCGTTCCCGGTATCTTTTCAAGAATCTTCAATACCTCCGCCATCACAGTAGCTTCCTGCTTGACGAACAGATCAAACTGATCAAGCAAGGACGCAAGCTCGATTCGCGCGGCTGCCAGCCCTTCGGTAAGTCCAATGGATACCGATGCTATTGCATAGAGCTGTTCAGCTCTCTTGATGCCAACTCCATGCTTCACTTCCGTCTTCCAGTGCGTGAGAACGTCTCTGGCGCCTGTAGAGACAATCTCCTCCGGAGTAAGAAACTGACGCAAGGTCATAAGGGAGGCTTTGCCTTCCCAGTCCTTAAACCCTTGTGAATACTCTGGAAAATAGCGATCCAACCAGTTGCCAACACGCGCCTTCACTTGATTCAAGTTCACCATGACCTTCTCACGAAAATTCATGAGTATGCGTAACTCTGCGTATTCCTTCGTCGGTAAATGGGGTTCTGAATACTTCCCATTCCGAATGAGGTCAGCGATGACTTTCGCATCCTTATAATCGCTCTTGGTCTGTGAGTTGTCCTCAAGCTCTTTGGTTCTGTTCACGTGATGCGGATTGACGACAACGATTTGGATGCCTTGCTCCTTCAGGAATGCCGCTAACGGGAACCAGTAGTGTCCAGTAGGCTCAATACCGAAAACGATGTCTGCTTTGTCATGAATCCGGCCGAGCTCCTTCATCCACGCGGCAAGCTTCGTCAGCTCTTCCTGATCATTGGAGAATACGCAGTCCTTCCCGAGTTCGATGCCGCGAAAATCTACGGCACGCGCTACGTGAGTCTTTTTCGCGATGTCTGCTCCGACAACCAGCGTTTTTTCAGTAATTCGTGTAATCCGTTGATTCTTTTTCTGTTTTAGCTTATTCTTCATCTTGAGCGCCTCTTTCGTTGATGGGATTTGTTCTTTGGTCTGAACGCTTCCCTGTATACTAGAGGTGCTTTTTTCGTTCAAAGCCTAAATTACTTCATTGCAGGAATGGCTCCTTAGCGATAAACCGCCTTGGTATTTTTGAATTATAGATTGATCATCCGATATAATTCATCGTTAATATCTTCCACTTCAATGAAAAATATGTTAGTATTATCGTTTCTGTTTCCTGTAAAGGAGACAAACGTTCATCTCCGTCAATTATCGTATTCTTGCTAAATTAAAGGTCAAATACTTAGAAAGATGGTGCGAAAGTACAATATTTTATTGGTATCGTTCCCCCTGATGAATACAAAGAACAAATCGCATTATTTCGTAATCGTTGGGATAGCAATCAGCTTAGGGAAGTTGTCGAGCCTCATATCACTGTGAAGGCTCAAGGTGGACTTACCGAAGATATGATATGGCTTGACAAAGTGCGAGAAGCTTGTTTATCCGTGCAAAGTTTCCAATTGTCGCTTACAGAGCCAGCAACGTTCGGAACTGCGGTTGTATTTCTGGGCGTTCAATCGAAAGAGATATACAAATTGCACAAACTACTGGTAGAAACGGTATCACCCTCGCCTGAGCTTATCAAACGTTATTTCGAGTTGGATAACTATCATTCTCATTTGACTTTAGGTCAGACTTACTGGTGTATGAAAGAATCGGAAATTAAAGAAATGGAATTCGCATCAAGAAATGCATTAGCACCTTTTCCGACCTTTAAAGTAACTTGCGTTCGGGTGTATAAAGAAATTGAACCTAACAAATACGTACCATTTGAAGATATCCAACTCGCTATTTAACCGCCTTATCGAAGGCGGTTTTTACTTGGTCAGTAATCAACAATTAGATTTAACATAGCCTATTTCTTAGCAAAGCCTTCACTGCTTCACTCCAATTGCTGCCCGCCTTGTCTCTGCCATTCAATCATCCTAAGCTAGCGGTCAAGCTGCGCTTCCTTCAGGGCGGCAATCATATCGACAAAGGGTTTCAAGTCCCGATGCACGGTGTAGGCTTCCAGCGCGTTGAAATATTCCAGCCGGACCTCCTTGGCGATGGAGATGGGCAGAAAGCCATGAGCCATCAACTGTTAGTTCATGATGAGCCGCGAGGTTCTGCCGTTGCCGTCGGTAAACGGGTGAATGCGGACAAACTCCGCATGGGTCCATGCTGCTAGCTTGATGGCGTTGGCGGCATCCTTCTCTGGCAGATCAGCATAGAAGTTCTTTACCTGACGGTACATCTCATTTGGTGCAGACGGCGTATGAGCAGCGCCCGAAATATATACCTCCACATTCGGTAAATGCCGCCCACCATGATGTTCTCCATCAGGATGGCGTGGATGTTTTTCGTGACGGCTTCATCCAAGGGTTGCCCTTGCAGAGCGCAGGCTTTGACATGCTGATACGCTTTATGATGGCCGACAACTTCGTAGATGTCCCGCAGTTTCCTGCCGCCGACGGACAGCCCTTCCTCTAGGACAACCTTGGTTTCGAGGAGAGTCAGGCTGTTGCCTTCGATGGCTGTGGAGTGATGCGTATACTCCAGTTCGAACGCCTGCACGTAGCTTTGGACGGTCACTGCCGGAAGTATGCCTTTGCCTTGCTCGTATAAAGCTCTTTTCCGCAATAGTCTGGAATAATCCATGCTGGCTTCCTCCTTTCTGGCTCATTTCACAGGCTCTATGACGGGGAGTTTATGAAAAACAAAAGGGCGAAACTCCGCCGGAAAAGGCCGCGGATTTCCGCCCCAATAAACCTGTAAATATCTTGCATAAACGCCCTGTTTTGTATCATTAAAAAAGTCCATCCATGGAATGGGCACTTTTGGCCTAAAAACCACCAACCAAATAATGTAAACAAGAATCAACATATGGTGGTGTTAACTCCTTAAGAGCCACTACATATTGTGTTTTTTACCCTGTTCCGATAAAGTCCATCCGAGCTACGCACTCCACATGCACCGTCCACGGAAACATATCCACCGGCTGCACCTCAACGGTGTAATACCCTCCATCCTCCAGCACCCGCAAATCCCTTGCCAGGGTAGACGGGTTGCAGGATACGTACACCACCCGCTCCGGCTTCATTTCCAGAATCGTCGCCAGCAGGCGCGGGTCGCAGCCCTTGCGCGGGGGATCGACGACGATGACGTCGGCGGTGATGCCCTGCGCTTTCCAGCTTGGGATGACGTCTTCGGATGCGCCTACCTCAAACACAACATTATTCATGTTGTTAAGCTTCGCGTTCGCCCGCGCATCCTCAATGGCCTCCGGAACGATCTCTACACCATACACCCGATCCGCATGCTGCGCCAGGAAGAGAGAAATCGTGCCGATGCCACAGTAGGCGTCGATGACGGTTTCGCTGCCCGTCAATCCAGCATATTCCACCGTTTTGCTGTACAGCACCTCGGTCTGCGCAGGATTCACCTGGTAAAAAGAGCGCGCCGAAATGGCGAACTGCACATCGCCGATGTAGTCATAAATAACATCTCTGCCCCATAATACGCGGGTCTCGTTACCAAAAATAACGTTCGTCCGCTGCGTATTGACGTTCTGGCAGATGCTCACGACATCCGGGAGCTCCTCCCGGATGCTGCCAATCCAAGCGTCCCGGTGCGGGATGTCCTGTCCGTTCGTCACAAGGACAAGCATCATTTCACCGGTGCGGAACGCCTTCTTGACGATAACATGCCGCAGAAGGCCACGGCCGGTTTCTTCATTATATGCGGATATGCCGAGCTCCCGGCCGATCCGCTTGACAGCCGATACTACGGCGTCGTTATGCTCATGCTGGATCAGACAAGTCTCCATGTCGATGATGCGGTGGCTGCCGCGTGCGTAGAATCCGCCGATCAGCCCGCCGTCGGCTGCGCCGATCGGCACCTGGGCCTTGTTGCGGTAGCGCCAAGGCTCATCCATGCCGAGCGTCGGCCGCACCACGATACCGCCGGAACGGAATGCCTCGCCCGGAGCGGCATTCCTTCCCTGCCCTGCTGCTTCCGTAGGTCCGCCGTGGGCCGGAGTGTTCGCTCCCGTAAAAACCTCTTCCGCCGAAACACCTACAGAGTCTCCCGAAGCACCTGGCACTGCTTTCACCCGGCTCCCTGCTTCCCCATCCGCTTTCTCGCCGTCCTTATCTGACTCCCCGATCCGTTTCCTTTCAGCCAGCAACCTCTCATCAGCTTCGCCGCCAGCCGCATCCGGCTCCCCGCTCTGCTTCCGTTCGCCCAGCACCTCTCCGTCCGCCCCGTCCTTCACCACCTCCAGCTTCCCAATCCGCTCCAGGTTGTCCACCACAAGCTGCCGCTTCCACTTTAGCTGGGCGGCATAGTCCATATGCTGCAACTGGCAGCCGCCGCATTGGTCATAGATCGGGCAGGGCGGCGCGATGCGGGAAGCGCTCGCCTCTACAAGCTCAAGCAGCTTGGCGTATCCGTACTGCTTCTTCGTCTTGAGCACCTTGGCCCGGACTTTCTCTCCGGGGAGCGCCCCCTGCACAAAAAGGGTATAGCCTTCTACCCGGCCTACCCCTTCACCTTCATGCGTCATGCCGATGATATCCAGCACGACCTCATCGTTTTTATTTACAGGCAGTCCAGCGACTTCCGCCGAACCGTCCCGGCGGCCTTGACGACGGCCGCTGCGGTTATTGTTCATTCGCTCGGTTTCACTTCTTTCATGATCTTCATTGTTCATGGTGTTTATTGTAATCCGCCTTCATCCCGCTTATGAGATCTGCGCGAATATCCGCAAATGCTGGGGCAGTATCCGGAAATGGCCCGGAAGGGTGCCGCCAAGCTCTCCGTCCAGATTGAGCTGGACATGGCCGGGAGAGGTCACTTCCATTTCATTCGTGCGGAAATATACGACCTTCTTATCCTGCAAATGCTCGCCGCGCAGCGCCAAGGTGACCAGGCGGATTAACTCGGCGAGGTTGCATTTCTTCAGGGCGATGACATCGAACAGCCCATCGTCAATCCGCGCATCGGGAGCAAGCTTCTCGAACCCGCCGACGGAATTCGTGTTGGCAATCAGGAACAGCATGAACTCGTCATGGATCAGCTCCTGTCCGTGTGCGCGGATCACCAGCTCTGTAGGGGACAGGCTGGCCATTTTTTCGATTCCTTTTAAATAATAGGCGAGCTGCCCCATCATCGTCTTCAGCCTGCTGGGCACTTCGTATGTCAGCTCGGTCAGCGTGCCGCCGCCGGCAATGTTGATGAAATAGCGGTCATTGGCTTTGCCAAGGTCAATAAGACGCGACTGCTGCTGAATAATCAGATCACAGGATTCTTCCCAGTATTTTGGAATGCCCATAGCGCGTGCAAAATCATTTGTGGTTCCCAGCGGCAGCACCCCGAGAGGAGGAAGGTTCGGCTTCTCAGCCATCCCGTTAACCACCTCATTCAGCGTCCCGTCGCCGCCAGCCGCAATAATGAGATCGTAGCCGCGTTCTACCGCATCCGCCGCGGCTTCCGTCGCATCGCCTTCGCCCGTCGTCGCATGAGTGGTAGCCTCAATGCCGCCCTGGTCAAGACGGTCCAGAATATCGGCAAGCCTTCGTCTCATTTCTTCCCGCCCGGAAGTGGGGTTATATATCAATCTCGCAGTTTTCATTTCCGGAACTCTCACCCGTTTCTTTATTAACAACTTAACTGATTATACCCAATTCTGAAGGGCACAATCAATATATGTAGGTAAGAGAGGAAAAAGCACATGGGGATCGCGGTTATACTAACTGCACTATTTACGGATCAGGTACGGATTACACGCCTGCCTAACTTTCTCCCCCGCGCAGCCTTTTCAGCATCTCCTCCACTTGGGCGGCGATAAAGTGCGGCAGCAGCGGGTGGGGCAGCAGCGTTTTTCCGGTATATTTATAGATTAATCCCTGGAGCCTCCCCGGAATGACATTCTTGGTGAAATAGCCTTCACTTAAAAAAATCGGCGCGACCAGCACCTCATGCCCCTGTTCACGCCAGTACCGCACCTTATCGCTCACGTTGTCCGGGCTTAGCAGCGCGTAATCTGCTGCCGCAATGCCGCTGACCCTGCGGACACGCTCCGCCAGCGACGACATTCCGCGCTCCCAGCGCTGGCGGAAGCCGGCATGCATACTCCCGTGGCCAACCAGCAGTATCGTCTCCCTGGCGGGATCAGCCGACAGCTCCCGGATTTTATCCCAGACCATGACTGCGATATCCAGATCGTCGTCGACGGGGGCGCCATAGTGAACGCGGGCGGTTACTCTAAACCGCTGAAGATCGGTTTCTTTTTCCGGTTCATCCTTGACCCCGAGCGCATAGGCTATCTCATCAACATGGGTGCTGCCCGATGAGACGAACAGCGGAATGACCAGAATATCCGTAACGCCCTGTCCTTCCAAGCTGTCGATCCCGTCCTGAATGGAACGTCCTTCCACCAGCTCCAAAAAAGAAACCGCCACGGGAAGATCCTCCCGCAGCGATAATTCACTTAGACCCTCATCAACGATAGCCACCCAGGACGTATCGCGCGAACCGTGACTGATGATGAGCACGCCCGGGTTCATCGGTATCAGCGCCCCAAGCGTTCCAGCGTCAGCTTATAGCCGTCATTACCATAGTTAAGGCACCGTTTAACCCGCGAGATCGTCGCCGTGCTCGCTCCGGTCTCCGCTTCAATCTGATTATACGTGCAGCCTTTGCCCAGCATTCGCGCAACCTCAAGGCGCTGCGAGAGCGACTGAATCTCGTTCACCGTGCACAGGTCGTCAAAAAACACATAGCATTCTTCCATATTTTTCAAGGTTAAAATAGCTTCAAACAGTTGATCGATACTTTTATCGTTCAGCTTCTTAAGCTGCATAATATAATCATCCCCTAAAGTGGCTTACTGCTTTTACTATATTGCACCAGAGCGCTTTTTTCAAGCATTAACGAGTTCACGCTGTAAAGAATGAAAATGGCGGACAACTGTCCACTCTATACGTACAAAATATTAATATCTGCTGCTACCTGCTTCGCTCTCCCATCTATCAGCACCATTCCTATCTTACTAAACATCAGGGCGTCAAAAACAAAGCCGGACAAGGGTTATTCAAGGTTTCCCCGGCTGCTGGGCGTCTGCCCTTTTCCGCTCTTATCCCTGTTACCCCGGGCATCCGTCCATACCTTATGTTCGCCCATGACATACAGTATAGCAAAAATAACCGACAAAGGAATGTGATATCATGCCTCAGCATTACTATAATCATTCCCCTCGAAGCAGCCGCGGGTTGGCTGAATCGTTCAGTTCGTCTCCCTACCCCGGCATCAATACTTACGTGCAGGTGCCGGGACCCGGAGGAACAGGCGCATTGTCTTCTTTGGGAGCGGAAACAGCCGAAACCGCGCTCGCGGCTCCGGTAGCAGCAGAGACGGCTGCTAAAAGCGGCGGACTGCTCGGAAACCTCGGCGGACTCGCCAACATGGGGAACATGGAGCAGCTCAAGGGTATCATCGACCGCATGGGGGGAATCGACGGAATCGTCGGTTCCATAGGCAAAGTACAGAAGGTGATGCAGGGCTTTCAGCAGATGGCTCCGATGTTCAAGCTCGTTATGGGCAGCATAGGCAAAGGAAAAGGGGCGCTAGGCGCAGCGACCGGCCTGCTCGCGGCGGAGGAGGATTCCGCAGCCTACAAGCCTCGCCGGCGCAGCAAAAGAAGCGCCCCGAAGCGCCGCACATCGGGCTCTTCGGGGCGGCGGCGTTCCGGCTCGTCCTCCGGCAAGCGGCGCCGCAAGTAAGCGG
>NZ_ASSD01000311.1 GCF_000520715.1 Paenibacillus zanthoxyli JH29 | reverse complement strand
GTCCCTGCCATTGGAAGCCGGTGGGGCCGTCCGGCGGTTGAGCTTGCACCGGATCATCTGGCATGGGAGATAGAGGCTCATTATCTGGCTCATGCTCTGATGAGCTATATTCTGATTCTGTCTCCGCAGAAAATTGTCATGGGCGGCGGTGTCATGAAGCAGAGCCATCTCTTCCCGATGATTCGCACGAAGCTGCAGGAGCTGCTTAAGGGCTATGTGCAGCATGCTTCATTGGCTGCTGATATCGACAGCTATATTGTCTCTCCGCAGCTTGGCGATAATGCCGGGCTGGCAGGCTCAATCGCCTTGGCCAGCATAGCCCTTGCCGGGAATTAATCGATCGGAGTTCCGGCGGCAAGCTGCCTTTTGTGCAAAGGGGATTGACTGTTCGTAAAAATATGGTATTGTATGGATTAACAGTATAGCCGTTTGGTAGAGGAAGCGACTCTTTCACGTTAGCCGTGAGGGAGGCGCTTTTTTGCGTTGAATCTCCCCGAGGCTTCGGCTTGGAGCCGGCATACTGAACATTACCAATGTAAAGGCAGGGAAAGAACATGCAAATTGTATTCATGAACCGATTGTCCAAAAATTCCGGTGAGTCCCCGGGGGATTTCGCCCAGCTGTGGATCGGCGAGGAGGAGGGTGTGTGGCACCTGGGCTGGCGCGATTTTGGCGAAAATCCGGAATCTGCCGATTCTACATGGTATGAAGGCAGCTCCTGGAACGAGATGCTGGGGGGATATAGGCATGAGCTGGCGGTCAAAATGGGAGAAGGCTACCGCCCGCTGATTGATGGCGTCTTTCATGAAGAGACGGCTGTGACCGGACGAAATCAGGAGCAGATGAAGCTTCAATATTACAGCGAGCAGCATGGGAACGAGCCGGTATATGAAGAGCTGTGCGCATGGAGGCGGAAAAGAGCCTCTTTGGAGCATAAAGCGCCATATCTGCTTGCGAGCAACCGGCTGCTGCGACTGCTGAGCGCCTATCTGCCGCAGTCGCTGGAAGAACTGCTGCAAATTCCAGGCGTGGGGGAAGCCAAGGCTGAGCAGTACGGTCAGGAATTACTGGCCATCACTTCCGCGGCGGAGCGCAGTCATTCCTTCCCGCTAAGCTGGGTTGGCAAGGAGATCGAAGAGGAGTCTTTTGCCTCCTGGCTGTATAAGCAGAAGGAGATCAAATACAAGAAGCAGCTGGACCACCTTCGTCTGCGGCGGCAGCTTCTAGAGGGGATCGCGGACGGCTGCGGACTGGAGGAGCTTACAGCGCGCAGCCAATACTCCCGCAGGGAGATCCTGGAGGTTGTGGAGGAGCTAGAGAAGGACGGCTATATCGTTGATCCGCTGATTCAGCGGGAGCTTATGGACATGCCGCCTGGCGAGCAAGAAGTGGTCTGGAACGCTTACAGGGAGCTCGGAGACTTATTCCTGAAACCGGTGCTGCACAAAGTATACGGAGAAGACGCCGCGCCCGAAGGCGGTCTGGAAATGGTTTACGAGCGTCTGCGGCTGATCCGGATTCGCTTCCGGAGAGAGAATTCGGGAGCGGCGCATCAGTAGAACATTCGCAGAAGCAATAATAAAGCGCTGCAAAATAAATGAAGGTCTCCCTTGCGCAGTAGCCTGCGCGTAAGGAGACCTTCGTCTATGGGAAGCTTGGTCTGCTGTCATAGCCAATCTTTTTTGCGAAATAGATACAGCATGCCGCAGCCCAACGTCACCATGACGCCAATGACGCCATAATAGCCGTATGTCGTGTGCGTTTCGGGAATGTTATCAAAGTTCATTCCGTATATGCCGGTAATCACGGTTAGCGGCATGAATATGGTCGTAATCGCTGTAAACACCCGCATGATTTCATTGGCGCGGTTCGCGATACTGGACTGATAAGCTTCTCGCAAGTTGCCCATCAGATCGCGGTACGTCTCGAATGTCTCAGAGATTTTGACCGCGTTCTCGTAGATGTCGCTGAAATATTTCTGCAGTTGATCGTCAATCAGCCGCAGATCCTTTTTGTTGAGAGTGTTGATGACTTCCTTCTGCGGACCGAGCATTTTCTTCAGCCACAGAATTTCGCTTCGCAGACCGATAATTTCACTTAAGTGCGATTTCTTGGTATGCATCAGAATATCCTCTTCCAGCTTCTCGATCCGCACCTCGATCCGGTCGCCGACGGCGAAATAATTGTCCACAACAAGGTCGATCAGCAGATAGAGGAACCGGTCGGGCTCACCGACCTCCTGCTCCCACAAAATGGGCTTCAGTACGCGCAATTCGTTAATCTTCTGCTTCGTGACGGTAATGATAAAGTGCCGCCCAAGAAAAATATTAAGAGCACGCAGGAAAATTTCCTCGTCGTCAAAACGGATGCTGTTTACCACAATAAAATAATGGCTCTCGTAAATTTCAATTTTGGGACGCTGTTCCTCATCGCTGAGACAGTCTTCCACAGCCAGATCGTGAAGATTGAACAGAGGCTGCAGCATCTCCAAATCCTCCACGTCAGCGTCAATCCAGTAGAACCCTTCTACCGGAGGATTAAGAGTCAGTTCAATATCATCCACAGGGGTAAAAATGCCTGCATTAACCAGCCGGATCTTCATCTGATTCACTCCTTCTCTCCCTAGCTTGCCCAGGGATATGCTTATGAAAGCACAGGGAAAAATCAGCTTGACCGGCGGTCGCAACTATGGGCCGCTTTATATTCCGAAGGCATGAAGAAGAAGCGCTCCCGCCGCCGGCAAGCTGATATTCATCCTGTACGGTTGTTCCTGATCAGCGCTGTGCTGCGTACTCGGGTCGCCTTCCATTCTTCATCTCACCTCTTTATTAATAAAAATTGATTATTTCGGGGTCCCCGCAAAGTACCTGGTTAGGCTTTGTAGCCAAGGCTCCACATTGTGGGGCGATCTCTGAAACACTTGTCTAGTATAACGCCGGGTAATGCCTCTTTCAAGAAAAATTGTTGTCATCTTAAAGACTTTAGAAACAGTGTATGGACTTGACGAAAGCCGGGTTCATGATTTAAAGTGATTTATAAGAATTTTAATTGAATATGTCCAAATCTTATCAAGAGCAGGTGGAGGGACTGGCCCGATGAAACCCGGCAACCGGCGTGAAACGCACGGTGCTAATTCTTGCAGAGACGCAGGCCTGATGTAGGCAGTTTTGTTGCGTTGTCTGACAGATGAGAGAGTATCATATGTGTATAACTATGACCTTTCTCGTTTATTTCGGGAAGGGTTTTTACTTGTTTCTTGATATAACCGCTTCCTGCGGTTTCCAATAATAGAAGGAGTGAGCTTGCAATGCCGATCAAGATTCCTGACAGTCTACCCGCCAAGGAGATTCTATCCGGGGAAAATATTTTCGTTATGGATGAAAGCCAGGCCTTTCACCAGGATATCCGCCCTCTGCGGATCGCCATCTTAAACCTGATGCCCACTAAAGAAACTACCGAGACGCAGCTGCTGCGTCTGGTCGGAAACTCGCCTTTGCAGGTGGATGTCACGCTGCTTCATCCAAGCTCCCATACCTCGAAAAACACATCGGCGGAGCATTTGGAGAGCTTCTATAAGACGTTTGACGAGATTAAGCACCGCCGTTTTGACGGTCTGATCGTGACGGGCGCCCCCGTGGAGCAGATGGATTTTGAGGATGTGAACTACTGGGAAGAGCTGAAAGAGATTTTCGAATGGAGCAAGGACAACGTGACTTCGACGTTGCATATTTGTTGGGCGGCTCAGGCGGGACTCCACTATCATTACGGCGTCCGTAAGATCGGTCTGCCTGAGAAATGCTTCGGCGTGTTCCCGCATTGGACCACTGCGCCGAATACCAAGCTGCTGCGCGGCTTCGACGAGCTGTTCTATGTGCCCCATTCCCGGCATACGGACATCTCCCGCGAGGATGTGTTGAATACGCCGGATTTGCAAATATTGGCGGAATCGGAGGAGGCCGGCGTTTATATCGTCGCTACCCACGACGGGCGGCATATTTTTGTGACCGGGCACTCCGAGTATGATCCGTTCTCCCTGAAAGGGGAGTACGACCGCGATATCGCGAAAGGGATGGATGTAGCGCTGCCGAAGCATTATTTCCCGAACGATGATCCGGAGCGCACGCCGCCCGCCGTATGGCGCGCCCACGCGAACCTGTTGTTCTCCAACTGGCTTAACTATTACGTCTACCAGGAAACGCCATACGATATCGGGCCTGTAATATGAATGCTGTACCTTTAAGACAAGCCATATTATATTGAAGATAATAGGTACTAACTTTGGGGGGGAATCAATCATGAACGACAAACTTAGAATTGAAAGCAGGCTGGCCCAAATCGGCTCGCAGGAAGACCCGGCGACGGGCGCAGTGAATTATCCGATATACCAATCCACCGCATTCCGTCATCCAAGGCTTGGACAAAGCACAGGCTTCGATTACATCCGGACCAAGAACCCGACACGCTCTGTGCTGGAGCAAGCGGCGGCTGAACTGGAGTCCGGCGACGCCGGATTCGCGTGCAGCTCCGGCATGGCCGCGCTGCAAACCATTTTCACCTTGTTCGGGCAGGGCGACCACCTGATCGTCTCGCTGGATTTGTACGGCGGCACGTACCGGATGCTGGAACGGATTATGTCCAAATTCGGCGTCTCCGCTTCTTATGTGGACACGAATGATTTTGACGCCCTGGAATCGGCCCGCCGGGATAACACGAAAGCGGTCTTCATCGAGACGCCGACCAACCCGCTGATGATGATTACCGATATCGAGGCGGTGTGTACCTGGGCCCGCCGCTACGAAATGCTGACCATCGTGGATAACACGCTGCTGACGCCATATTTCCAACGGCCGCTTGAGCTGGGCGCGGATATTGTCATCCACAGTGCGACCAAATATTTGGGCGGGCATAACGATGTGCTGGCTGGGCTGATTGTAACCAAGGGCAAAGAGCTGTCGGAGGAGATGGCCATCCTGCATAACTCAATCGGCGCCGTTCTCAGCCCGAGCGATAGCTACCAGCTAATGAAAGGCATGAAGACGCTGGCGCTTCGCATGGAGCGGCATGAGAGCAACTCCCTGGCGATCGCTCATTTTCTGAAAGAGCATCCGGCGATTGCGGAAGTATTCCATCCGGGTCTTCAAGGGCATCCGGGGTTTGACATTCAGCAGCGCCAATCGAGCGGCAACACCGGCATTTTCTCCTTCAAAGTTAAGGATGCCAGATATGTGGAGCCTATTTTACGCCACATCAAGCTGATTGCGTTTGCCGAAAGTCTCGGCGGAGTCGAGTCGCTGATGACTTACCCCGCAATTCAGACACATGCCGATATTCCCGCTGAAATCCGCGATGCGGTGGGCGTGGATGACAGGCTGCTGCGTTTCTCGGTCGGCATCGAGCATGTTGACGATCTTATTGCCGATCTGCGGCAAGCGCTGGAAGCGGCGCGGTCGGAGCTTGAGGCGGATAGCGCCCAGGCCGGCCAGCCGGTGCGTTAAATCGGCGGATTCGCAGCAGGAGCAAGAGCATAGTGTCAATTAAACTAGACGGAAGCGCCAAGCGCTGGCGGCGCCGTCTTTTTGTATTCGTGCAAATGCGCCTTACTATGCTGCAAATTTAACCCGCTTTGCGGGTTTTTTGTGCCTTTTACAGGGTATAGGGCGAAAAAGCGGTTTTTAACCGCAGCGGATTATGATACGATGAGTTAACGGACATATTCCTTTGTCATACAAATTTTATGGATTCATTAAGGATGGTTGTAAAAGGAGGGCGCAAACGATGGGCGCGATCGATCAAATTTTGAATAAAGCGCTGCAGGGCGAACGCCTTGGCGTTGAAGATACGGTCAGACTGTTTGAGAGCAACGAGATTGAGAAAATGGGCGCTGCGGCGGATATCATAATGAAAAGATGGCATCCCGAGCCGGTGACGACTTTCGTTATCGGCCGCAATATAAACTATACGAATGTATGTGATGTGTACTGCCGATTTTGCGCTTTTTACCGCAGACCCGGCTCTGAGGAAGGCTACGTCCTGCCGGATGACACGATATTTGAAAAAATCAGAGAGACAATCGCCGTGGACGGAACGGAGATCCTGATGCAAGGAGGCACAAATCCCGATCTGCCGTTCAGTTATTATACGAATCTGCTGCGGAACATCAAGGAGCGATTCCCCGGCATCACGATGCATTCCTTCTCCCCGGCGGAGATTATGAAAATGAAGGAGATTTCCGGGCTGACCCTGGAAGAGACGCTGCGCGAGATTCATGCGGCGGGTCTGGATTCGCTTCCCGGAGGCGGAGCGGAAATCCTGGACAACCGCACGCGGAAAAGAATCAGCCGGCTCAAGGGTCCGTGGCGCGACTGGATGGAGGTTATGCAGACGGCGCACCGAATCGGCATGAATACGACGGCGACCATGGTGATCGGACTCGGGGAGAGCATGGAGGAGCGGGCACTGCATCTTCTGCGCATCCGTGAAGCTCAGGACGAATGCATTGCGAAGAACTACAATTCGGAGGGCTTCCTGGCCTTTATCTCTTGGACATTCCAGCCGGATAATACGAACCTGAAGCTGGAGCGCCAGAGTCCGGAAGAATACCTGAAGACGGTGGCAATCAGCCGGCTTGTGCTCGATAATATCGAGAACTTCCAATCCTCTTGGGTAACGATGGGGCCAGAGGTTGGCAAGCTGTCGCTGCAATACGGCTGCAACGATTTCGGCAGCACAATGATTGAGGAGAACGTTGTTTCCTCGGCGGGCGCGACGTACAAGGTCAACATCGAGTCGATTCTGCAAATCATCCGCGAGGCGGGCAAAATCCCGGCGCAGCGCAACACGCAGTACGATATTCTGAAAGTATTCAACGACGCTTCCTCGGGAGTGCGGCGCGATTTTGTGATGCAGAACTAAATGAATGCGGCTTTAATAAAGAACCTTCAGTTCCACTTGTATAGTGGCTCTGAAGGTTCTTTTGCATATTGTTGGGATTCGCTCAATTGGATCTGCCCATTTGGGACGGCCCATTGAGCCGAGGTATGTCCGGGTAATTGCGCCCCAAGGGGTATCATCGCAAAGGGCATCCGGATGGATTTCCGGCGGATTCCGTGATCCTATTCAGCGGCTTCCCATTTGCAGCGGACCGGGGAAACGATCGCTTTTTCTTTTTTAAGCTCATTAAAGGCCTTGTCGATTTCCTTGCGGTCCAGTCCGGAGAGTTTCTCTACTTCCCCCGCGCTAACGGGTTTGCCGGCGGATTTAATCGTTTCCAGCACCTGTTCCTTCACGCTCATTGCTTTATCCACCTCCTCACGAGTAAACGCTTTATTAAAGAGTTCTGTATCAAATTTATAGTATAAGAAGATTCGGGCAGACATCTGTGATTTTTTTCGTAACCTTCAGTTGGCTGGAATTACAGATTTACAACGATATCCAAAAGTGATATCATTTAAGTATCAAATACATATCCTTTTTGGAGGTGCCTTATGCAAGAAAAAATGCTTCGTCCCATTAACGGCTTCTGGATTATCGCCATGATTGTCATCTGCTTGGGCGGTGGGGTTTATGGAGCAGCCCGGGGCTATGATGTAGTACCAGTCATTTTGTTCGTGGCTGCGGGGGTGCTCGCGACAAGCATTACGGTGGTGCAGCCCAATAAGTCGGTCGTGGTCACTTTTTTCGGCAGATACGTTGGGACGATTTCGGCCAGCGGCATGTGGGCTGTTATTCCGCTCAGCAAGCGTAAGACGGTTTCCCTTAGAGTCCGCAATTTCAACAGCGTCAAGCTGAAGGTAAACGATATAGAGGGCAACCCGATCGAGATTGCCGCTGTCGTCGTGTTTAAGGTCATCAATTCGGCAAAAGCGCTGTTCGATGTCGATAAATACATGGAATTTGTTGAAATTCAGAGTGAGACGGCGCTTCGCCATGTAGCGAGCAAATATCCTTACGACAGCTTCAGCGGAAGCGGCATGTCTCTGCGTGCCAACGCCGAGGAAATCGCCAAGGAACTGGCCTTGGAGCTGCAGGACCGGCTGTCCCTGTCGGGGGTCGAAGTACTGGAGGCGCGCCTGACGCATCTTGCGTATTCCACTGAAATCGCCAGCACCATGCTTCAGCGCCAGCAGGCTTCGGCCATTCTATCGGCGCGGCAGATCATTGTGGAGGGTGCGGTCGGCATGGTGGATATGGCGATCAAACAGCTGAAGGAAAACGGTGTTGTAGATCTGGACGAAGAACGGAAAGCGGCTATGATCAACAATCTGATGGTAGCCATTGTATCCGAGCGCGGAGCGAACCCGGTTATTAACGCCGGCTCGTTGTATTAAGGCGGTCCCATCATGGCGGCCAAGAAGAACTTTCCGCTGCGCATTGATCCCAGACTCTATGAAGCGCTGGAGCATTGGGCGGGAGAGGAGTTCCGCAGTGTGAACGGACACATCGAGTATTTGCTGCGGGAGAGTCTGAAGCGCGCTGGCCGCTTGCCTGATCGAAAGCCGCATGATGAACAGCTCTAAGCAGCGCTGCTGTTGACCCGGCGGCTTGACGGGAGCGGCCGTTAGGATTTATAATTACACATTATTCACGCGAACAGCATTGACAAAGACATGAATCGACTTCCAGGTCCGTCCAGAGAGAGGAAAGATCGCTGCAATTTCCTTCGGAATCCGGTGTTCGGTTTACCCCTTTGTAGCTGCGGTTATGAACTTTCTTGGCGAAGCGCCCCGGCTGATCCGGGTTGTCTCTTCCGCATAAGAAACAGTAAGAACCGCCGGTTCATGGCCGTTATTCCCATGCTGAACAAGGATTCCGCTTGCGGAATTGAATTTGGGTGGAACCACGGGTGCAGACGCTCGTCCCTATGCGGGACGGGTGTTTTTTGTATGCGTGGATATATCCGTTCCGTAAAGCTTTGCGCGGCTGACGGCCGCTGAGATAGGCTTACCACGATTTCGAGGAGGAAATGACAATGGCAGTAAGCATTAAGTTACCGGACGGCTCGGTCCGGGAATATCCGGAAGGCAGCAGCATCGACGATGTGGCGGCTTCCATCAGCAGCGGGCTGCGGAAGAATGCCGCTGCCGGCAAGCTGAACGGGGCAATCGTTGATTTGTCCGCCAAGCTGAGTGACGGAGATCTAGTGGAGATCGTAACGCTTGATTCTCCGGATGGACTTGAGGTTATGCGGCACAGCGCCGCCCACCTGATGGCCCAGGCCGTCAAGCGGCTGTTCGGCGCCAAAGAGGTTAAGCTCGGCGTAGGGCCGACAATTGAGGATGGGTTCTACTATGACATGGATTTGGAGCATCCGCTCAATCCGGAAGATCTGCAGAAGATCGAGAAGGAAATGGAACGCATCGTGTCGGAGAATCTGCCGATTGTCCGCAAGGAAGTCAGCCGCAAGGAGGCGCTTGAAATTTTCGGGGAGCTTGGCGACCCGTACAAGCTTGAGCTGATTGAGGCGCTGCCCGAGGACAGCGTGATCACCCTGTATGAGCAGGGCGAATTCTTCGATCTGTGCCGGGGACCGCATCTGCCTTCGACCGGCAAAATCAAAGTCTTCAAGCTGATGAACGTGGCGGGAGCGTACTGGCGCGGAGACGCCAAGAACAAAATGCTGCAGCGCGTATACGGCACCGCCTGGGTCAAGAAAGCGCAGCTTGACGAGCATCTCCGCCTGCTGGAAGAGGCGAAGAAGCGCGATCACCGGAAGCTCGGCAAGGAGCTGGAGATATTTACGTTCAATAATCTGGTAGGCCAGGGCCTGCCGATTTGGCTGCCTAAGGGCGCCAAACTGCGCAGCATTCTGGAGCGTTATATCGTTGATCTGGAAGCGAACCTTGGCTATCAGCATGTCTATACTCCGGTGCTCGGCAATGTCGAGCTGTACAAGACTTCAGGCCATTGGGAGCATTATCAGGAAGATATGTTCCCGAAGATGACGATCGACACCGAGGAATTCGTGCTGCGCCCGATGAACTGTCCTCACCATATGATGGTGTACAAGAGCTCGATGCACAGCTACCGTGACCTGCCGATCCGGATTGCCGAGCTTGGCATTCAGCACCGCTACGAGATGTCCGGCGCGCTAACCGGTCTGCACCGCGTCCGTTCCATGACGTTGAATGACTCGCATATTTTCTGCCGCCTGGATCAGATCAAAAGCGAATTTACCCGTGTGCTTGAACTGGTGAAACAGGTGTACAGCGACTTTGGCATCAATGATTACCGCTTCCGGCTGTCCTATCGTGATCCGGCAGATACTGAGAAATACTACCCGAACGACCAGATGTGGGAAACCGCTCAGCGTATGCTGCGCGAGGTTGTCGAAGAAGCCGGGCTGCCGTTCTATGAAGCGGAAGGCGAAGCCGCGTTCTACGGTCCGAAGCTGGACGTGCAGATCAAGACCGCGCTTGGCAAGGAAGAGACGCTCTCAACCGTGCAGATCGACTTCCTGCTGCCGGAGCGCTTTGAGCTTGAATATGTCGGCGATGACGGACAGAAGCATCGCCCGGTCGTGCTGCATCGCGGTATTCTGGGAACAATGGAGCGTTTCGTAGCCTTCCTGCTGGAGAACTTTGCGGGCTCGCTGCCGCTTTGGCTGTCTCCGCAGCAGGTAAAGGTTATTCCGGTGTCGAGCGCTTTTGACGACTATGCGAACGAGGTAATCGACAAGCTGCGCCGCCGCGGCATTAGAGCCGAAGCCGATCTGCGGAATGAGAAGCTCGGTTACAAGATCCGCGAAGCCCAGCTTGAGAAGCTGCCGTACATGTTCATCGTCGGAGAGAACGAGAAGAACAGCGGCGCCGTTTCCGTCCGCAGACGCGGGGAAGGCGATATCGGGGCCAAGCCGCTTGACGAGGTGATCGAGAGCCTCGCTCTTGAAGCTTCGACGAAGGCTATTTTTTAACCTAACCAAATAAAGACCTCTGTCAACATCCCGTGAGGCGGCCAATGCCGCTTCATGTATAAATTTTTGGGAAACGGGAAACCTTCGCTAATAAGGGGAGGTTCTCATGTTAAACAAAATGGGTGTGTGGCAGAGGTCTTGGTGTATTTTCGTTACCTTTGCATTTTTGGTTGCACTATCCTTCATATATACGAAGGCGGGACGCGAAGCGAACCGGGAGCCCGCACTACCGTCCATTCAGCCGGTGGCTGCGGCTGTCTCGCAGACGTATCCGCATAACCCTTCCGAAGAACTTAATAACCAGTCTTCCTTTCCCGTAGCCGCACCGGCGCCGGAGCAGATCATCCGCAGCTTCAAGATGACGGCGACCGGGTATACGGCGGGCTTTGAATCGACCGGTAAACGCCCCAGTCACCCGGAATACGGCATCACCTACTCGGGCGTCAAGGTACGAAGAGACAAGAACGCCGTTTCGACCATTGCCGCAGATCCCAAGGTGCTGCCGCTGGGAAGCATTTTATACGTGCCGGGGTACGGCTATGCGATAGTCGCGGACACTGGATCGGCGATCAAAGGGCATAAGATTGATCTTTATTTTTCAACGACTAAGCAGGTATACAGGGAATGGGGAAAACAATTGGTGGAGGTCCAATTGATCAAGCGCGGAAGCGGTAAATGTACGGAAGCTATGCTGGAGAATGTAGGAAGAGTCATTCGGGCTTACGGTACTTTGCCGCAGGAAATGCTGGAAGAAATCGTCTGATTTGGGCGGTTCATGAGCTTTATTTCACATGGGTCAGTATAATCTTCAGCCTACCTTGCCATAATACGAACTGGGGCACAGAAATCAGCCTCTGATTCGTCTCCGATTGGCGCTTTTAACGCCATGGATAAGAGCAAAGGGAGGTGACCAACGTGGCTAAACAACAACCGAAGGTTCAAGAAAACTACAAGACACCGAATGAAAAATTCAACACCGAGTTTGCCGCCGAGAATGACGCAGCAACGAAGCAAGGCGGCATCGCCAAGCCGGTTCAAAAACCGCAAGCTTAAGCTGCACTCACCTGAAGCATCATAGGCCGTCTTGGCCGAACCGTGTCCCGTCTCATCAGAGGCGGGGCATTTTTGTCTTTGCCGCGTATCGGGTAAAACCTTCTCAGCCCCTCCGTCTGAAGACCGAGAAGGTTTTCATTCCCTCGCCGCTGTTAACCGGATGAAGGCTGTTGTAAACTAAGTCCATAAGGTAAAAAAGTTACAATAAGCTAAAGGGGAAATGATAGATGAGAAGATCTATAGCGAGCCAGGTGTTCGGCGGCCTGATTCTAATCGGAATCGGCGTGCTGTTTTTGCTCCGGCAGATGGGATATGCCGACATAGATATCGGTTACCTTTTCTCCAATTTTTGGCCGGTTGTGCTGATTATTATTGGTTGTCAGCGGCTGCTGGGAGGCGGCGGCAGAGGGTTTTCCTCCATCGGTACGCTGTTTTTTCTAGCCATGGGCGTGTATTTTTTAGGACGGAATCTGGGCTGGTTCGACCTTTCCGCCGGTGATTTCTTCACCATGCTCGTTCCAGTCGCATTGATTGGCGGCGGACTTATGGTCATCTTCAGACCGCGAAGGTCCGGACCGCCGGAACCGCCCCCCGCTCCTCCGAAGTTTTATCCAGGGGACAAGTCGGGGGAGAACACAGAGACGCCGCAGCCGCTGGAATCGACATTGGATGAAGAATTTGATCGGAAATTCGGCGGAGCCAGGGAAGAGAGCGGCTCGATCGGAAGTTCTGCAGGGAAAGCCGGAGCGGCCGATTGGGACCGTGATCCGCTCAAGGATGAAGAGAATCGCGAGGCCGATCCGCGCTGGAAAGAACATAGGGATCGTCATGAGCGCAGACGCCAGGAGCGGGAGGAACAGCGCGAACGCAGGAGAGAAGAGCGCTGGGAGCGGCATGAGCGCAAGCATGGACATTATGGCGGGCATGAATGGAGCCATAGCGACAGCAAAGAAACGACGAACCGTTCCACTTTTATCGGTGATATCCACATGGGACGCGAGCATTTTCAGCTCAAAAACACAAATATTTCCCAATTTATCGGGGATACGGTGCTTGACCTGACCAATGCGCAAATCCCGTACGGCGAGACGAAGATCAATCTATCCGCCTTTATCGGTGATCTCAAAGTCTATATTCCAGATGACATGGATCTCGGCATTAGCGTCAACAGCAGCTCCTTCATCGGCGATATGGAAGTACTGGACCACTCGCGCAGCGGGTTTATGAGCTCCGTTCACTGCAAGACGCCTTATTATAAGGAAGCGGGCAAAAAAATCCGCATCAATGTCAGCGCTTTTATCGGAGATATCAAGGTTAAGACGGTGGGCTAGCGGATGGGGACGATTTTTAAAAATACGAAATGGGTCCTGCTGCTTTATTTCCTGCTCTGCGGCAGTGTGACGGCCCTGCTGATGTACGCCGGAAGCTGTCTGGGCTATATCAAAGTCGAGGATTACCGGATGTGGGTGTACCTGTGCCTTGGCATCGTGCTGTTTACCGCCGTTATCGGCTATATGGCCGTGCAGCGGATTCAGCGGCGGATCGATCATCTGGATCTCAATATGCTGAAGGTAGCCAAAGGCAATCTTTCCGTTCGGATGCCAGGGAGTGACGACCCTTCTTTTGCCAGAGTTTATCATGAGTTCAATCTTATGATGGATGCCGTTGAGAACAAAATGAAGCTGCTTCAGCGCCTGGGCGAGCAGGAGGTTGTTGAGAAGGAGAAGGCGGCGGAGAGCGCGGTTCTAGAGGAACGGCGGCGCATGGCCCGGGATTTGCACGACACGGTGAGCCAGCAGCTATTTGCCATTCACATGTCCGCCTCCTCGCTGCCAAAGGTGCTTGAGCGGAATGAAGAACAGGGGCGGACGGTGATGGACCAGCTGATCACCATGTCGCAGATGGCTCAGAAGCAGATGCGGGCGCTAATCGCCCAGCTTCGTCCGGTGGAGCTAGAAGGCAGGGACCTGTTCGAAGCGCTGGAGAAATGGTTCCCGGATTACTGCCGGCAGAATGGACTAAAGGGTATTAAGGAGCTTGAATTGCAGGGCGAGCTGTCCGAGGCGATCGAGCATCAGTTGTTCCTGATTATCCAGGAAGCGATGGCGAACATCGTGAAGCACTCGGGAGCGCGCCTCGTCAGCTTGTCTCTGCGCGAGGGCCCAAGGCAGGTTGCGCTCAGCGTCAGCGACGATGGTCAGGGGTTCGAGCTCGCGCATGGCAAACAGGGATCGTACGGCCTGACGACGATGCGGGAACGCGCGGAGAAGCTTGGCGGCCAGGTTGAAATTATTAGCCGCAGGGGAGCAGGAACAACGATCCGCGTACATATCCCGAAGTTTGTTCAGGCGAACGGCGGAGAGGTATCCGCTGCAAGCGGTCTGGCGGCAAGTAAAGAAGAAGGGGAAGAGGAGGCAAGCGGCGAATGAGCGCGATTAAAATACTGCTGGTGGATGACCATGATATGGTGCGTATGGGGCTCAAGACATATCTGATGCTGGAGCCTGCATTTGAGGTGGTATCCGAGGCGTCAAACGGACAGGAGGCGCTCAAACAGCTGCGTTCCGGGGGCGAGGAAGGGCTGCCCGATCTGATCCTGATGGATCTGATGATGCCGGTCATGAACGGAGTGGAGACGACCCGTGCGGTGCTGTCCGAGTTTCCGGGGCTGAAAATCGTAATATTGACCAGCTTCCTTGAGGATGATCTTGTAGTGGACGCTATTGAGGCGGGCGCGGTCAGCTACGTTCTCAAGACCGTGTCGGCTGAAGAGCTGATTTACGCGCTGCAGGGGGCGTACCGCGGCATGCCGGTGATGACTGGCGATGTGTCGCAGGCGCTGACTCGCGGCATCCGCCAGCGTACGGTGCAGGATGATTCATCCGGTCTGACCGAGCGTGAAAGAGAGGTTCTGCTGCTGATTGCGGAAGGCAAGAGCAACAAGGATATCGGCGAGGAACTGCATATCAGCATCAAGACGGTCAAGACGCATGTCAGCAATCTGCTGATGAAATGCGAGCTGGAGGACCGCACGCAGCTTGCCATCTTTGCGCACCGCAAGGGATGGGTTACACAGGGATAGCGTCAGTCGCGATTTCAACGACAGATGGCTTTTGCAATCTTAAACTCTATGATTCCGCAGTTTTACAAGAATAGGCTTGTCCAATGAAGTCCGGCGCTAAGTTAAAGGCGCGCAGGGCTTTTTTTGTATATCTATCTCGTTAATGTTTTATCTTCGCTTAAATTGTTTTTAATGTCGGTTTAAGGTTTGAAGTACAAAATGTATCCAAGAAAGCAAAATGACTCCTTGTCCGTAAGGACAGGGCGCGGGAGGGTAAAACAATGGACGATAACAAGAACAGATATAACGGCGATGGCGACGATCGTTTTGAGAAACAATCGCCGGATCGGGAGTGGAACAATGAAGGACAGTCTCCCGAATCGAATTCATCCTACTACTATTCATATGGCCCTTTTAAATCCCTTAACCATAATGAGCAGAATACGGACCGCGTGGAGCATTACAGCCGGAGGGAGCCCGAACGGGTGGAAGTCACTGCTCCCCAACCGGTCAAGCCGGTTCCTTATCATTCGTTCCGCTCCACGGGTTACGACGGCGGCTATGGAGGAGGCAACGGTAATGGCGGCGGAAGCGGTTCGGACGGAGGAAACGGCTGGCAGTTCAACCAGAAATCGAAGAAACCTGTAAGAACCGCAGTCTTTTCCTTCCTTGCAGGCATGCTTGTGCTCTCAGGCTCCATGTTCATGGCTGACCGGGGGAACTGGTTCACAGGAGATCAAGCGGCAACGGCAACTGCGGCTTTGAGTTCACAGGGCAAGGCGGCCAACGAGAGCGCCTCAGTGGCGGCATCGACTTCAACGACCGGGCTTGTGACCGGCTCACAAGGCGTCTCCAGTGTTGTAGACGAAGCGGGACCGGCGGTCGTCAAAATTGAAACGCTCGTAAAATCGGCTTCCCGTGGAGGCCAAAGTAATCCGAACTTGAATGATCCATTCTCTCAATTCTTCTTCGGTGACCAATTTGGCGGAAATTCATCCGGACAGTCCCAGCAGAACAACGGCAGCGGCTCCGGCTCGGATTCGCAGTTGACGCCTTACGGCATCGGCACCGGATTTATATACGATAAAGCGGGTTACATTCTGACCAACCAGCACGTAATTGAGAATGCCGACGTCATCCAGGTTACCGTCGATGGCAACTCCAAGCCGTATGAAGCGAAGCTGCTTGGGTCCAGCCCGGACTTGGACCTCGCGGTGCTGAAAATCGAAGGAGACAACACTTTCCCGACCGTGCCGCTCGGCGACTCGAACGCCATCAAGGTAGGTTCGGAGGTCGTGGCAATCGGCAACCCGCAGGGCTTTGACCATACGGTTACTGCGGGGGTGCTGAGCGCGAAAGGCCGGAGCATTGATATCAACGAAGAACAAGGCAATGGTACGCGCAATTATACGGATCTGCTGCAGACGGACGCTTCCATCAACCCCGGCAACTCCGGCGGACCGCTGCTTAACTCAAGCGGCCAGGTCATCGGCATGAATGTTGCCGTCAGCACGGATTCGCAGGGTATCGGCTTCGCCATACCGGTCAATAAAATTAAGGAAGTTGTCGGCAAGCTTGAGGCGAATCAAGCCATCCCTAAAGATCCGGTTCCATTTATCGGCGCTTCGCTGATGACGATTACTGATGAAGTGGCGAAGCAAATGGGCACTAATATCAAGGAAGGCTCCGTTGTGGCCGAGATTATTTACAAATCGCCGGCTTACGCTGCCGACCTCCGTCCGTACGATATTATTACTGGCGCTAATGGAACGAAATATGCGACCAGCCAGGACTTGATCGACTTCATCAAGACCAAAAAGGTCGGAGACAAAATTACACTCAATGTCGTCAGAGACGGCAAAAATCTGGAACTGCCGGTAACGATCGGCAACAAGAACGACTTCAACACAGCACAGACCCGGTAAGTATCAAGCGTAAAATAAGCAGAAGCGGGAGGGGCGGCCCTTCCGCTTTTGTCGTAGATGTGCGCGGCAAAGCATTCACTGCTAAAATAGAGATATATAGAATATTGACAAAGGGGCGGCTTCATGCGACCGAATATTTTGATTATTGACGATGATGAAAAAATCATTTCCATGCTGCGGAGGGGACTAGCGTTTGAGGGTTATGACGTAAAGACGGCGTCCAACGGGGCGGACGGCCTGCGGGCCGTGCTCAACAGCGATCCGGATGTTGTTGTCCTCGATGTCATGATGCCTCAGGTGGATGGCTTTGAGGTGTGCCGGAGGCTGCGTGAGGGCGGCAGCACCGTTCCCGTATTGATGCTCACGGCCAAGGATGAGGTGGAGCACAGGGTCAAAGGCTTGGACCTTGGAGCGGATGATTATCTGGTAAAGCCGTTCGCGCTGGAAGAACTGCTGGCGCGGGTGAGAGCGCTGCTGCGGCGCAAAAGTGAACAAATTGGGAGCAGCGAGCAGGCGGTCGTCTATGAGGACGTTGTGCTGGATGTCGATTCCCGGGAAGTAACGCGCGGCGGCAAACGGCTGGAGCTGACGGCAAAAGAATTTGAGCTGCTGCATTTGTTTATGCAGAACCCGAAGCGGGTGCTGTCCCGCGACCTGATTATGGACAAGATTTGGGGCTATGATTACAGCGGCGAATCCAATGTGCTGGAGGTTTATATCGCCATGCTGCGCCAAAAGACGGAGGAGCACGGCGGCAAGCGCCTTATCCAGACGATCCGGGGAGCTGGCTATATCCTAAGAGGTGACAACTAAGATGTCGATCAAGCTGCGGCTGACCGCATGGTATTCGGGCATATTGGCCGTCATGCTGCTGGCCTTTTCAGCATCCATTTTCGGTTTTTTCTATATTAATACGTACGGGGATTTACAAGACAGGCTCCGGGATCAGGCAAAAGGGGAATCACTGGACGTTGTCTTTGATAAACGCCTGGACGCCCAGAATTTGTACGGGCAAATGTACTTCTATGATAGCGGAGATTTTATCCAGAGTTTGAGTTTGAAAAATATTGATCTGCGGTTCGATATTCCGGCTCGGCAGAACCTCAAGGTTGAAGAATTTAAAGATGCCTATTACAGAGGCTATCATTTTTTGATTTATCAAAAGGCGGTCTATATCGAAGGCTACGATAACAATCCAGCGGCCGTTCTGCAAATGGCGGCATATACCGGGGAACAGGACAAACTGCTGGATCGGCTGAAGACGATCCTGATCACAGGCTCCTTTGCCACGTTGATTGCAGCCTTCACCTTCGGCTTATTCTTGGCCCGCAAAGCGATGAGCCCGATCGGCAAGGTAATCGAAGCCGCCGAAGGCATTCAGACAGGCAATGATCTCAGTGTACGGATCGAATACAACGGGCCGCCAGATGAAATCGGAAGGCTGATCCGGACGGTGAACAGTATGTTGGGGCGAATGGAAGGATTTTACAAAAATCTGGAGGATTCGTACGCGGCCCAGCGCCGTTTCGTGTCGGATGCTTCGCATGAGCTTCGCACGCCGCTGACGACCATTCGGGGCAACATCGAACTGCTCCAAAAGGTATGGGAGCTAGAGCCTGGAGAAAATCCGTCGCTGGATGAAGCGGCAATACGGCAAATCTCGGTGGAATCCGTACATGATATCGCGGACGAGGCGCAGCGCATGAGCCGGCTGGTCGCCGATATGCTGTCTTTGGCCAGAGCCGATACGGGCCGTACCTTCGAGAAGGAGCCGGTGGCGCTGGAGCCGATGATGAACGAGGTGGCCCGCCGCGCCGCTTTTCTCCCCCGGGAAGCGGAGTGGATTACGGGAGACCTGTCGGGCCTCAATGGCAAATATGTGCTGGGCAACAAGGATTATTTGCAGCAGATGCTGTTCATTTTCATTGACAATGCTTTCAAATATACGCCGTCCGGAGAAGTGACGTTCGACGCGGTAGTTTATCAGCATCAGGTAGGCATCCGGGTTAAGGATACCGGCATCGGTATGGAAAAAGACGAGGTGCCGCATATTTTCGACCGGTTCTATCGGGCGGATGAATCCCGCGGCATTACCGAAGGCATCGGACTCGGGCTGTCTATCGCCAAATGGATCATTGATGAGCACGGAGGTTCGGTTGAGGTAGTCACCCGCCAGGGCGAAGGCACAACGTTCGTGATTTGGCTGCCCTTGCTCTTTGCCGCTCCGCTTGAGTAGGATATAATGGAACAGAAGGTTGGTGAAGCAATGGAAGTTATCAAAATTTCTCCCCGGGGATACTGCTACGGCGTGGTCGATGCCATGGTCATGGCCCGTCAGGCCGCCAAAAATCTCGATCTCCCCCGGCCGATTTATATCCTGGGCATGATTGTCCATAACAGCCACGTTACCCATGCCTTCGAGGATGAGGGCATTATTACGGTCGACGGCAGCAGCCGCCTGGAAATATTGGACAAGATTGACAGCGGTACCGTCATCTTCACCGCGCATGGCGTTTCGCCGGAGGTGCGCAGAAGAGCGCGTGAGAAAGGGCTGACGACCGTCGACGCCACCTGCCCGGATGTAACCAAGACGTATGATCTTATTCACGAAAAGGTTGCAGAAGGCTGCGAAATTATCTACATCGGCAAGAAAGGCCATCCTGAGCCGGAAGGCGCTATGGGTATCGCTCCCGGGCATGTGCATCTGATCGAAAAGGAAGAGGAGATATCCTCCCTGACTCTACCGGCTGATTCCCGGATTGTCATTACAAACCAGACGACGATGAGCCTGTGGGATATCAAGCATATTATGAAAAAACTGCTGGAGACTTTTCCCGGCGCCGAGGTGCATAACGAGATTTGTATGGCAACGCAGATACGGCAGGAGGCCGTTGCGGAACAGGCTGGTCAGGCCGATCTCGTCATTGTCGTCGGCGACCCGCGCAGCAACAACTCCAACCGGCTGGCTCAGGTGTCCGAGGAAATAGCAGGTGTTCCTGCCCACCGGATTGCTGACGTATCGGAGCTGAAGGTTGAGTGGCTGCAGGGGATCTCGAAAGTGGCTGTCACTTCGGGCGCGTCTACACCGACGCCGATCACGAAGGAAGTCATAGCGTACTTGGAACAGTATGATCCGGCCAATCCAGATACATGGGAGACTAAGCGTACGGTCAACATGGCAAAGCTATTGCCGCCGGTCAAAGCCAAAGCAGGGCAGTCTTCCCAATCATAAATTTGTTCGATGCTTCAGTTTCGACGCCTTATGTCCTTAGCGGCTTAGGGTGTTTTTTATACACCAGATTTATACACTTCTCACATAATTCTCTCACTCTTTTCTTATAGACGCTTGATATGATGAAGTTACTTTAAAGGAGAGGTGATTGAAATGAGAAATTGGACAAAAAGATTGGCAGCATTCGCAACTGTACTTAGCTTGGTAGGCGGCTCAACGAGCGCATTCGCGGCAACCGCAACAGTGAAGGCACCGGTGAAACCCGTTGTAACCACACCCGTCAAAGCTGTGACAAAAACGCCAGTCCAACCGGTGGTCAAGACAGCGGGTACCGCTAAAGTGACGAAAACTGCGGCAAAGAAAACTGTTAAGCACGTAAAAGCCACTACTGCAAAAGCGAAAACGACCCATCACAAAGCTGCCAAAACAACGGCGAAAAGCAAAAAGAAAGTTGTAAGAAAAGCCGTGAAGCCCGTTACCAAAGCTAAAGCCGTGAAGACTGGAGCAAAAGCGACGATCAGCCTTCCCAAAAAGCACTAGGAGGTTTTAAGGGACTCGCTCTCTAGGCTGAGCACGATACGAAAAAACAGCATACTTAGCAAGGCAAAGGACGGAGCAGCCGCACAGGGCTTTCCGTCTTTTGCTAATTTTGATACATTAATTTGGAAGTTATCCGCAGGAAAATGTAAGGAGCGTGTAGTTTATGACCAAAATTTTTGTGGTGGATGACGACCCGGCAATATTGCAGCTCATATCCGAATATTTAAAAAAAGAAACGTATGAAGTCACTTCTTTTGCGGATGGTAATTCGCTTGTGAAGCGGGTGAGGGAGGAAAGCCCGGATTGCCTCGTTCTGGATATCATGCTTCCGGGAATTGACGGATTGACACTGCTTACCGAACTTCGCTCCTTTACAGAAATCCCGATCATTATGGTGTCGGCCCGCGGCGAGGAAATCGACCGGATTATCGGTCTGGAGCTGGGCTGTAATGATTTCTTGAGCAAGCCCTTCAATCCGCGGGAACTGGTCGGAAGAGTCAAGAGTATGCTTCGGCTGTCTAAAGCCGGGAACTCCCAGACCAAACATCCGGTGGGAGAGCAGGAGGAGCGGAAAGTGAGGGCGGGGGATCTGGAAATTTCGCCGGAATTCCGCCGGACGACAGTGAGGGGAACGGAAATGATCCTTACCTCGCGGGAATTTGAGCTGTTGACATTTCTCTCCTCTCATCCGGAACGCCCCTTCAGCCGGGAGCAACTGATTCAGCAGGTGTGGAATTACGATTTCTTTGGGGAAGTCCGGGTCGTGGACGATTTGGTCAAACGGATTCGCAAAAAGCTGGCGGAGCACGAATCTTCCTTCACGATTCAGACGGTATGGGGCTTCGGCTATAAAGCGACGGTGAGAACCGAGTGCGCACAATAAGGGGAAAGATGCTGCTGGCGCTTTGCGCTGGCATGCTGGTAACGGCCGGCATTACAACATTCCTGTTCCTGAAGCTGGTCGATGAAATCCTCGTCAGCCAAATCAAGGCCCAGCTTCAGACGCAGGCGGACAAAATCGTTCAAACGATGGACAGTGGCTGGGATATCAAGGATCTGGACAACGAGGAGTTCAAGTGGGTTTTGAAGGACAGGCTCTTTTACGCCGACTACTTCGTGACCGATATCAAGGGACGGATCATAGCCTCCAGCGAATCCTCCAGAGTGGGCCATACGCTGGCGGAAGCATCGATCACGCGGCATAAGGGAACGATGATGCTCGATGGCCGCAGAGTCGTTTATACCAGCGAAAAGCTGGGCACCCTTCCGTTTCGTCTGTTCATTTATTATCCTCTGGCCATGATCCGCTCTATGTATGTGCCTTTGTTCAAAACAACCATTTTGGCTGTGGCCGCAAGCTTTCTGTTTATACTGATCATCGGCTGGCTTTCCGTCGGCTATGTCGTAAGGCCGTTGAACCGTCTGAAGGAAGCCGTCGGGAGATACGATCCCCACCGCGGGACGGCCGGAGACTTTCCCGGAGAAGATGATACTGAAATCGGACAGCTGGCGGGCACATTCCGTTCAATGTCGGAGCGGATTGCGCAGCATCAGCAGGGCCAGCAGGAGTTTTTGCAGAATGTATCACATGAATTGAAGACGCCGCTGATGTCCATTCAGGGATATGCGATGGCGATTCAAGACGAGGTAGTCACGCAGGAAGATGGATTAAATGTTATCGCCTCGCAGTCGGTGAGACTGGTTCAAATGGTCGAGAAGCTGCTTCAGCTCTCGCGGCTGGAGACGCTGGAAGAGAACTGGAAACCGTCCCTGCTTGATCTTCGCGACATCGCTGAAGAGGCCGTGCATCTGCTGCTTCCCACCGCGAACGAGCGCGGCATTTCCCTTACTATCGAAGGTTCGGGGATAGGGGTGCTTATACCGGGTGAGCAGTTGTTCCAGATTATCGTCAATTTACTGCAAAACGCGGTGCGCCATGCGCATCAGAAGGTGGAGCTTATTATCGAGAGAGGCGAAGGCTGGGCCATTCACATCGACGACGACGGGCCAGGGCTCAGCTTCGTTGAGCGGGAGGCGATCTTTCGGCGCTATTACAAAGGGCTTGACGGAGGTACGGGCCTCGGACTTGCCATATGCCAGCAGATTGCACTTCGGTTGGGGGATGAATTGAGCTGCACATCTTCGAAACTCGGGGGTGCGAGATTTACTTACCGGCGAACCATTAAATAAAGATGATTTGCCGGAATATTTATTTTGCATAAGGGGTTGACGAGAACCAGATTATCGCATAGAATTGCTTTAGTGATTAAAAGCATAAAAGCTTAAAAGCGTCGTAGTATAATAGCGAATGCAAACAATCAAACATTAAACTATACAGGATTTGGAAAGGAAGGAATCAGATGATCGTTATTACATCGAATCAAACTCCGGAGGAACAAATTAACGAAATTATCGCAGTTATCGAGAAGGAGGGTCTTCAAGTGCATCTGTCCAAAGGATCGGACCGTACGGTCATTGGTCTGGTGGGCAGCGTAAACCCGAAGCTTGCGGAGCATCTGCGCCAAATGAAGGGTGTGGAGAATGTGGTTAAGATTTCCAAGTCCTACAAGCTGGCGAGCAGAGACTTTCATCCGGACGACACGATCATCGAGGTTAAGGGAGTCAAGATCGGCGGAGAGCATCTGGCGATCATGGGCGGCCCGTGCGCCGTGGAATCTCCCGAGCAGATCGACGAAATCGCGAAACTGGTAAAAGCGGCGGGAGCGCAAATTCTTCGCGGCGGAGCATTCAAGCCGCGTACCGGACCTTACAGCTTCCAAGGGATCGGCGTTGAAGGTCTGAAGATGATGGCGGAAGCGGGCGAGCGCCACGGCCTGCTGACCATCACCGAGGTCATGACGCCGGAGTATGTTGATGTGTGCGCGGAATACGCCGACATTCTCCAAGTGGGCACGCGGAATATGCAGAACTTTGATCTGCTGCGCGCGCTTGGAACATGCGGCCGTCCCGTGCTGCTGAAACGCGGTTTCAGCGCGACATACGACGAACTGCTGAATGCGGCCGAGTACATCCTGGCTGGCGGCAACCGTGATGTTATGCTCTGTGAGCGCGGTATCCGCACCTTCGAGACCTACACCCGTAATACGCTGGATCTGTCGGCTATTCCGGTGCTTCAGGGCCTCAGCCATCTTCCTGTCATTTCCGACCCGAGCCACGGAACGGGCCGCCGCGAACTGGTTGAGCCTATGGCTAAAGCGTCCGTTGCCGCAGGTGCCAACGGTCTGATTATCGAAATGCACACCGATCCGGACAACTCCATGACGGGTGACGGCGTTCAGTCCCTGTTCCCGGATCAGTTCAGCAATCTGCTCAAGGATCTGGAGAAGCTGGCACCGCTTGTCGGCAAGAAGTTCTCCACCCAGGAGGCAATTTCCGTTAAATAAGCGCCTCTTAATACAGGCAGCCTTTTTTCCAGCTTTAACTAGTGGAAGAAGGGCTGTTTGCTGTATTTTTAAAGTGGAATTTATTGCTTGTGGGCCCTGAATAAATAATTCACTAAAGCGTAAGAATATCTCACATTGGCATAAAAAATACCTTACATAAGCATTGACGATGTAAGGTTTGAGTTTTATAATGACGACAGTTAAAATTAAACCGAGACATTTGCATGGTGGGTACGGCTTAATGTTCGGAACTTAGGGAGGAAAATTTAATGTCGGTTGAAAAAGTGCTGCAAACGATTAAAGAGAACAACATTGAATGGGTAGATTTCCGTTTTGTTGATTTGGGTGGACGAGCCCATCATATTGCTTTGCCGGCTGCTGCTGTTGACGAAGAGACCTTTGTAAATGGCGTAGCTTTTGACGGTTCTTCCATCACCGGTTTCCGTGGAATTGAAGAGTCTGATATGGTTATGATTCCAGATCCAAGCACTACATATATTGATCCGTTCACCGCTCATCCTACACTCAACATTATGTGCGACATTTTCACTCCTGATGGCGAGCGTTATGAACGTGACCCGCGCGGTATTGCTGTTAAAGCTGAAGAATACCTGCAAAAGAGCGGCGTAGGTACTGCGGCATTCTTCGCACCTGAATCCGAGTTCTTCATTTTTGACGACGTTCGTTACGAGAGCGGAATGAACAGCTCCTCTTACTTCGTGGATTCCGAAGAAGCGGCCTGGAACACAAACCGTAAGGATGAAGGCGGCAACCTCGGCTTCAAAGTCGGCATCAAAGGCGGTTATGTACCGGTTGCTCCGGTTGATACTCAGCAAGACATCCGCAGTGAAATGTGTCGTCTGCTCGCTGAAGCCGGTCTGGTAATCGAGCGCCATCACCATGAAGTTGCTACAGCTGGACAAGCTGAAATCAACTTCCGCTTCGATACACTGAAGAAGACAGCCGATAACCTGTTGACTTACAAGTACATCGTGCAAAACACTGCCCGTCAATACGGCAAAGTGGCAACTTTCATGCCTAAACCGCTCTTCGGGGATAACGGAAGCGGCATGCACGTTCACCAATCGATCTTTAACGGCGACAGCCCGTTGTTCTATGAAAAAGGCGGATATGCCAACCTGAGTGAAACGGCTCTGCATTACATCGGAGGTATCCTGTACCATGCTCCGGCGCTGATCGCATTGACCAACCCGAGCACGAACTCCTTCAAACGTCTGGTTCCTGGTTATGAAGCACCGGTTAACCTGGTGTTCTCCAAAGGTAACCGCTCCGCAGCTGTTCGTATTCCAGTAGCTGCTGTAACACCTAAAGGCTGCCGCATCGAGTTCCGTACTCCGGACACCACGGCTAACCCTTACCTGGCCTTCTCCGCAATGCTGCTGGCTGGTCTGGACGGCATCAAGAAGAAGATCAATCCGGTTGAGCTTGGCTATGGCCCACTCGACAAGAACATTTACGAACTGCCTGATGAAGAAAAAGCAAAAATCCGCAGTGTACCAGGCAGCCTGAACGAAGCGCTGGACGCTCTGGAAGCTGACTATGAATTCCTGACAGAAGGCGGCGTCTTCACAAAAGACTTCATCGACAACTACATCGAACTGAAACGCGGCGAAGCTCAACAAGTAGCCATTCGTGTTCATCCGCATGAATACACCCTGTATTTCGATGTATAAGAATTAATAATTAGCATTCCGTACAGACGGAACGCTTGCTCTCTAAGGAAGCCATTCTCACAGATAATGTGGGATGGCTTCTTTTTTATGATATTATTACAACTTGCCGTTTCCGAATTCGAAATAGGACATCCTATGTGCATCTAGTGCATAAGTCCCTGCTATTCTGGTAATAATGCGATTGATTCATATATCATCTATTGGTGCGTAGTGTTGTGAATCCGGCAATTTTGGTAAATTATTTTGTAATTCACTGCATTAAAGTGGCAAATTTCGGAGTTCTTGCCCATTTGGGATGTAAATACGCGAATATGTGAATAATTATACTTGCTGCCATGTTAGATTATTGCTATCATTACCATATTGATAGAAGAGAAAGGGTGGGAGTATTTTGAGCAAGAGAGCTTATAATTTTAACGCCGGCCCGGCGGCACTACCTCTTGAGGTACTGGAGCGCGCACAAGCCGAATTCGTCGATTTCCGGGAGACCGGGATGTCAATTATGGAAATGTCGCACCGTGGGGCCGTATACGAATCCGTACACAATGAGGCGCAGGAACGTCTGCTTTCCCTCCTGGGCAAACCGGCTGGATATAAAGTATTGTTCATTCAAGGCGGAGCCACCACTCAGTTCGCGATGATTCCATTGAACTTCCTTTCCGAGGGTAAGGTAGGCAGCTACGTAATGACAGGCAGCTGGGCTGACAAAGCGTTCAAGGAAGCGAAGATCGCAGGCGGAGCTCATGTTGCGGCAACGTCTGAAGACAAGAAGTTCCTGGCTATTCCGGAGCTTGGATCGATCAAGCCTGCCGATAACGCCGCGTACTTGCATCTCACTTCCAACGAGACCATTGAAGGCACCCAATATCAGGAATTCCCGGATACCGGAGCTCTTCCGCTGATCGCGGATATGTCCAGCGATATCTTGAGCCGCAGCTTCGACATTAGCAAGTTCGGACTGATTTATGCCGGAGCACAGAAGAATCTTGGACCTTCGGGTGTTACCGTCGTGATCGCCAAGGAGGAGCTGATTGCCGAATCTCCTTCCAACATTCCGACAATCTTGCGTTACAGCACCCATTATAAGAATAACTCTCTATACAATACACCGCCATCTTATTCGATCTATATGGTTAATCAAGTGCTTAAATGGATTGAAGAGCAGGGAGGCCTGGCCGGAGTCGAAGCGAAGAACCGCGATAAGGCAGGACTGCTGTATGATACGATTGACGCCAGCGGCGGATACTACCGCGGTGTAGCGGAGCAGGGCAGCCGTTCGATCATGAACGTGACATTCCGGATGGAATCCGAAGAGCTGGAGAAGAAATTCATTAAGGCTTCGGAGCAAGAAGGCTTCGTCGGTCTCAAGGGACACCGCAGCGTTGGCGGCTTACGCGCCTCCATCTATAACGCCGTTCCTTATGAGAGCATCAAAGCGCTGACCGATTTCATGAATCACTTCCAGAAGACTCAAGGGTAATCTAACCATTAAGCAGGAATTTAAAGACCTTCCGCCGCCGGCGGAAGGTCTTCTAAACGAATGGCACACATCTCTCGAAATCCCCCGCAAAGTAACAGGAGCAATCGCTTATGCGCAGGCTTCGCTTTGGGGGGTTCTTATTGTGCGGAGAACCTGGAACAGGAGGAGATACTTTCATGGCACTTCATATTGTACTGGTAGAGCCGGAGATTCCAGCCAACACGGGGAATATCTCGCGTACCTGCGCGGCTACAGGCGCCCATCTGCACTTGGTGCGGCCGCTTGGCTTTCGTACCGATGATGCTACCCTGAAACGGGCAGGTCTGGATTACTGGCATGCCGTTCACATTGAATATCACGATTCCTTCGGTGAAGTACTGGAGAAGTACCCGGAGGGGCGTTTCTTTTATGCTACGACCAAAGCGGATAAGCGGTATAGCGACTATACTTTTCAGGACGGCGACTTTTTTGTATTTGGCAAAGAGACGAAAGGTTTACCCGAGGATATTCTTGAGGCCGGATGGGAAACAACGATGCGTATGCCGATGACCGGAGATGTAAGATCGCTGAACTTGTCCAATTCTGCCGCAATTATTGTATACGAAGCGCTCCGGCAGCTGAACTTTCCGGGTCTGACCTAAAGAAGTTACAGAAATTTATTTATATCAGCAGGATTCGACAATTTTATAGCGAAATAGTCATATGGAATGGAAATATCATGGTATTTTCTAAATCAGTTGAATAGGAAAGGTGTGCGTTAGATGAAGCCTGCTGGTGTAGTGCGCAAAGTGGATCAGCTCGGCAGAATTGTTCTGCCTAAATCCCTTCGTAAAAGGTATCAAATGAATGAGGGGGACCCTGTTGAAATTTTGGTTCAGGGCGATCATATTATTTTGGAGCGTTATCGTCCCAAATGCGTATTTTGCGGTTCCATGGACGAGGTTAGCGAATATAAGGAACGTTATATTTGCGCCCAGTGTATGGGCGAAATGACCCAACTGCAAAGACACGCTTAAGCAAAATATAGAATTTTCCCGGAACGCTTCATACCGCAAGCGTACTCGCCGGAAGCAGAGCGCCGCATCCTTGCGGCGTTTTTCTTTTTTAGCTGATGCGGATTTAATGGCGATGAGAATTCCCCCTCTGCAGCTTTCGCAATTAAAAAAAGCTCCCCTCGTTATCCGAAGGAAGCTCAGCCCTTAGAGGCCCTTAGTCTTGTCGTCATTATATGAGGCGGTGAGAATACCGGTCAGAAACAGCAGAAATACAAGGAAGATAATCCAAAAGGTCAGTGAGAACGACATGCGCACACCTCCGAATGGAAATATTGTCATTACTATTATTATATCCGGGCTGTGAATAAAAATAAATGATATTGTGATCTGCCGCATAGATATTAATATTGGTTCAGTTATTTGAAAAATAAAAAGCTTGTCGGCACCCGCCGAAGAGTGCCGTCGGACGGCTGGTTTACGACTTTTCCGTCAAATACGAGCGACGAAGAACCTCCGCCATCCAGATTATACGCATCCGTTACGCCCATCTGATACAGCTTATCTTGAAGCTCCTCCAATGTGGCTCCGGAACTGCCGCTCTCGCTGTAGCCCTCGGCAACGATGACAAGCAGCTGATCGTCTTTGTATCTGCCGATCGCAGTGCGTGGCGCCCGCCTTGGGGACATCTCCCATTTTACGGGTATCTCCGTTTTGAGGCCATCCTGCAGCAGCACAGGCACAAAGGAAGCCCCGAAAGCCGGTTCCAGCTTGTCAAGCTGCTCACGGCTGTAAAACTTCCCGCCAATCAACCTTCCTTCTTTGTTCAGCCCTACAAAGCTTAAGTCTTTATAACTGGATTCAAAGCCGGTCACATACTGACCTTCCACAATTGTGGTACTGAGCGGAAATCTTCTGCCGTCCTTATCGGCAAAGCCCCCTGCGTTAATGCCGGCGACGGCCCCGTACCGGTTGGCCGCTTGAAGGGTCGTTTCCGAACCTCCAAGACCTTCCTGTCCAAGGCTCATAGTCATCGCCGCCTTGTCCTTGAGCTTGATCTTCATTGCGTAGCCAGTATAGTCACCGGGATTAACCCGGTACAGCTCGATTCGTATCCGGCTGCTGTTGATGACATCGAATGGGAAGCCGAGTTTGGCCGTAATCCGCCGGTTGTATATCAATGCCGGACGGCTCGCCTGAGTCACAGCTTTATCCACAAGCGCGTTCATCGTAGCGGTCGTTTCCTTGTACAGCTTCGCACTGGCGCTCACCGATTTCATCGTGTGGGCGGCGGAGGCCTGAGCTGTGCCCAGCTGGTCTTTGATCCCGGATGTCAGCTGTACTGGACCTGCGGAAGGCGAGAACCGCTGCGTTTCCAGATCCAGTGTAAGCGACGGCCTGTAAAGCGACAGGCACAGCAGAAGGCCGATGAACGGCGCGGTAACGAGCATAAAGAAACGGTTCACTCTTTTGACCGGTGTTATCATTTCAGCAGATCCATCTCTTTCTGTAACGCGTCAAGCTGCTTGCGAACCTCGCTTAATTGAGTATACAGCTTATTGCTGTTGTCCGTCTTAGTGCTGGCGTTATCCTTGGTAAAAGTAAGGAGTTCATTAAACGACTGTACTTTGTCCTGCAGCTCGCTGATCTCTTTCGATAATACCGATAGTTTCTTCTCGTAATCCGACTGAAGCAGGGAAAGCTGCTGCTGATTCTGCGCGGACAGCTGCCGCAGCATCTGGTCCTTCAAATGATTCATGTAGCTGTACACGGTGAAGCCGCAGGCTGCAATCACGGCTAGCCAGAACAGCAGAAACCATTTAACGGAGGAGCCGTTTCTCGTTGCGGCACGTCGTTTATACGCGTCCGGCGATTCCATTGACGGCTGCATTCATAATCACCTCGAACCTTTTTGTGAGTCCTTATTCTACCAGAATTATGCTAGTTTCGCAAAAAGGCGAGAGGAAGAATCAGGAAAAAAATAATTGCATCCTTAGAAGGCGGGCGTTACAATTTCACTAGATTCGCAATGCATCCATTGTATGTAGCGTATAGGAAAAAAGGCGGAGTACATCACGAGATCGCTTCCCATCTTACATTATCCGGAAAGTGCCAACATACGTATAGTTCTGGGTAAATTACATAGTATCAGGAGGTTTGGGCTTTAATGATGAAGGTTTGGCAGGTAGTGATTATGGGCTGTCATCCCACGAGTATGCTGGGAACGAAATTGATTTTGGAAGAAGCGGGGAATCTGATTGTACTAGGAACTTACAGTGATTGGACGGAAGGAGCCGCGATAGTACGGGAAAATCGGCCGGAACTGGTGCTTCTTGACTACTGCATGTCGGGTGATCTGATTGAGACGATACTGCCCGAGATGAAAAAGAGTGCTCTATCTTCCCATTTTGTCGTGATGACCGACAGAGAGGGCAGAGAGCTGTTTCAGCCGCTCTTAAAGCTGGGTGCCAGCGGCGTCTTATCTAAAGGAGCGTCGCCGAGCCAACTGCTGCAGCTGATTGCAGGATTGCGCGAGGGGTTTCTGTCCATGCCGCTCGGATGGCTGGGGTCGATGGTTACACCGATTTGCTCGTCCGAGGAGAACGGCGCTGTGTTGAAGCTGACCGCGACCGAGCGTTTTATTATGGAACAAATTGTTCAAGGGGTTACTTACGATAAAATCGCGCTTGAAATTGATGTAAGCCGCCGGTCCATTGACAATTATCTGCGCAAGATTTATGTTAAACTCGAAGTTTCCACCCGGGCGCAGGCGATTGAGAAATATGCGCTGTATTCACATCAGATCAGACCCATGTATGCATAATATCCGGTGGGACGGCATAATGCAGCGTCTTCCGGAATATTCATTCATGTAAGCATGAAGGGGGGCGCCGCATGAAATACGATTTTTCCGCTCGTACGCATACGCTGATGACTTCGCCGCTGCTGAGCATCCGGACACAGACGCGCAGAGGTTCCATCATATCGCTGGCTGAAGAGCTGCCTGCGGAGGAATTGTTCCCGCTGTCCCTGCTGGCCGAAGCGGCTTCAACTGTAATTTCTGCCGACGCGCAGGCGCTCCAGTACGGAGATCCTGAAGGATATGGGCCGCTGCGGGAGTGGCTGAAAGACGACTGGCTGAGAGGCAAGGGAGTACATATTCCCCCGGGAGGCGTCCTGCTGACGACAGGCAGCCAGCAGGCGGTAGACCTGCTGTCCCGGGTATATATCGATCCGGGCGACCGCGTGCTTGTGGAAAATCCTACATCCCCCGGCTTCCTGCAGGTGCTGCGGATGCAGGGAGCGGTCATTATACCGGTCGAGAGCGACCGTGACGGTCTGCTGCCAGAGCATTTACGGGAGCTCATCGTGACCCATCGGCCTAAGGCGCTGTTAGCCGCACCGAGCTTCACGAATCCGAGCGGCATTCTCTGGAGCCTGGAAAGACGTAGAGAAGTGCTAGAGCTGTGCATTTCACATAATGTGCTTATTGTAGAAGACGATTCCTACGGAGATCTTCATTTTCAGCGTCAGAATCGGATCGCGTCCAAATATCCTTCTCTATATGCGCTCGAGAACGCGGGTGAGGGAGGGCATGTGCTCTATATCGGTTCCTTCAGCAAGACGGTTGCGCCTGCCCTCCGGACGGGCTGGGCAGCGGGCAGCCGGGAGCTGATCGGCGTGATGGCGGCTGCCAAGGGAATGGCGGATTGGCAGTCGAGCTCGCTGAATCAGCGTCTGCTGTACCATCTGCTGCATGTATCCGCGTTCGACTTACGTGAGCATATTGCAATGTTGAACCGCGAATACGATACGAGGCTGAAGCTGATGGTGGAGCTGCTCAAGCGTCCCGCCTGGAAGGACTGCACCTATCATCTGCCCTCTGGCGGCATGTTCCTGTGGGTATCGCTGCCGGACGGACTGGATGCTTTAGTCCTGCTGAAGAATGCGCTGCGCAAGGGGGTGGCTTACCTG
>NZ_ASSD01000310.1 GCF_000520715.1 Paenibacillus zanthoxyli JH29 | reverse complement strand
GCTTGCACGGCAATTGCTTCGCCGCCACTTTGTCTAATACCGTTCACGACTTCTTCTGCTTTCGCTGGACTGCTTGCGTAATTCACAACGACCTTCGCGCCAGCCAAAGCCAACGTTTCGGCGATCTTCTTCCCGATGCCTCGAGATGCTCCTGTTACCAATGCTACTTTTCCTTCCAGCGTTTGAACCATTTTTGATCCCATCCTTTTTATAATTTGATATGATTCCGTCTTACATCACGGCCGATGCAGTAAGCAATTCATCTAAACCTATACGGCGAATGAATTCAATACGAACTTTCTCGGAAAGCTCCCTCACCTCTTCGGCACCGTCATTGACGAAATCGATGACAGCGCGAGCGGGGCGGCTGCCAGCTGGCAAGCTCACGATCCGAGCGACTTCGTCGGCCACGGCTTGAGGGTCGGCTTCGGGAGGTGTAAGGGCACTTAAACGTGCGCCGACCTCCTCGAGCAGGCCGTTGATCCGCTCGTACTCCGAAGAAGTCGCGTTGTCTTGCGGTCGGCCCGCGTTCGGGAAGTGAGAAGTCCCTTTCGTAAAGGCTCCCGGCACGACAAAGGACGTCTCAATACCGAACTTCGCGACTTCGTAGGCCATCGTCTGCGCTAGAGAGTCCATAGCCGCTTTCGCTGCGACGTAAGATCCAAGGAACGGAGGAAATCCGCCTCTTACAGTCGTGCTGCTGATCCAAAGCAGCAATCCGGATTGTCGCGCCCGCATGTACGGCAGTGCTGCGCGGTTGACTCGCTGTGAGCCGAGGACGTTCGTCTCGAACACATTCATGATTTCCTGCGGGATATAGGCTCCCACGACCCCGACGACGAGATGGCCGGCATTGTGCATGACTACATCAAGTTGACCTTGTTCTTCTACGACGGCTCGAACCGCTTGATCCGCCGAGGTTTGAGACAATACATCTAGCTCAATTGGCCTTAAAGTGTGCCCATGAGCCTCGGCATAATTGTAAAGTTCCTCCGCTTTCCTTGCGTTTCTACCGCTGATGTCGCGCATGCTGGCGTATACCGTATGTCCCTTTGCTGCCAATGCCTTCGCGGATAAATAACCGATTCCAGAGCTGGCTCCTGTAACAAGAACGACACTTCCTTCCTTCTTCACCATTATTCTCACATATCCTCTCTTGTCGATTTCAATATACACCTGACACATATCAAATGTCAAATAACAAAATTATAATATTGTCATTACATTCATCTCTCTCTTACTCTCCACTGATTAATTCAAGCCAAACAGCTTGACTAGCGCGAAACCTAAACCCGAGAGAAGGAGAGGACCGATCACATCGGCGGCGAACGACTTCCTGAGCAGTTTCCTCAAGTGGAGATGGGCCTCGCCATCGGCAAATAAACTGGATCTTGGTCTAGTGGAGGGGGATGTTACGATAACTGACCTTTATATGCTCTATATGGGAGATGAACTAGAGCGTTTAGCAACCAGTTCATCCAGCGAGCCGGGGCTTTAAGTTAGACGCTCTTATGTTTTTAACAGCAGCCAAGGGGTCAAAGAAGCAGTATCAGCTGGACTGGGTATTGCTATGCTGTCCCGATGGGTGATTCGAAAAGAAGTTGAGGCAGGAGAAATTATTGAAATCCCTATGAAGGGAACCCGACTTTAGTCCGGAATTTTTCTTTGATACGAACTAAAGAGGAATGTAACAACAATGGCTGTCCATGTTTTGTGGAAAGGCTTCTTTCCAAATCGCCTGCAATGGAAGCAAGATACTGTTATATAACCACCGTACCGTAACGGCTTCGCGCAAAGCCGCATGCGAAGATAGAGGCGAAATAAAATTGCATGACAAAAATGTATATTTGTCACTTGATATTTGTCACAAAGTTAGTTATATTGGATTCAACAAACAAATCTTATCGATAAAGGAGTTTTCACAAATGAGAATTCATGCCAAGTATCGTCAGCTTCTTTTCATTTCGTCGATGTCGATCACGTTAACGTTCATCATGTCCGGTATCATGACTTATGTACTCGAGGGCGGTTTAATCCCGCATTTCATGAGCGCATGGATGAAAGATTGGGGCATTGCTTTCGTGATCGCGTTCGGGCTTAACTTTTTCCTTCCGGTTAGAATTCGCCGCTTCGCAAACCGCTTTAAGAAAGGGCAGTTGGTTGTCTATGTATTCACGATTTCGTTCATCATGACTTTTATCTTGTCCTTTGTCTTGACTGCCGTAGCCATGCGCGGTTTTATCCCTGGATTTGCAGGCTATTGGATGGGAGCCTGGCGCGTCGCCTTCAGCATCGTCTTCGTATTAAATTTCTTCCTGCCACAATGGGTCGGCCGAATCGTCGGCACATTGATCATGAAACCCGCAAATACCTCTGTAATCACAGGCGTATCCGTGTAAATCCGACGAACAACTACTCCAGACGGTTTCCCTCCTCCTTCGGTCTACGGCATAAAGTTCAGGCCGCGCCGTCTCTTAAATACATATGGGGCTCTGGCGGCTGCGGTCAAAATGAAGATCGCTGCCGCCAGAGCTTAAGGCGGCGCCGCTTACTTGCGGC
>NZ_ASSD01000309.1 GCF_000520715.1 Paenibacillus zanthoxyli JH29 | reverse complement strand
GAGCGGCTGCAGAGGGAGGCCGAGCAGCAGCCGTTTGATTTGGAGACCGGACCGCTGCTGCGGATCCAAGCCATTCGGATGAGCGAGCAGGAGTGGGTGATGCTGGGAACGATCCACCACATTATTGCGGATGGATGGTCGATCGGTGTATTTATGCGGGAGTGGATGCGCCTGTACGAAGGATTGGTCCAGGGCCGCTCCGCAGAACTGGAGCCACTGGCTGTGCAGTATGCAGACTTTGCATCGTGGCAGCGATCCTGGCTGAAGGAAGAGGTGCTCTCGAGCCAGCTGTCGTACTGGAAAGAGCAATTGAGCGGCGAATTGCCCGTACTCCAGTTACCCACGGATCGACCGCGGCCTAGCGTACAAAGTTACAAGGGGAGGACGTATGCCTTTGAGGTGCCGGGCAGCATTGCGGCGAAACTCCAAGCGCGCAGTCGGGAGAACCAAGCGACGTTGTTTATGACGTTGATGGCAGCGTATCAAGGATTTCTATCCCGGTATACAGGACAAAGCGACATTGTGGTTGGTAGTCCCGTGGCTAACCGGAACTACCGGGCCATTGAGGGCTTGATCGGATTTTTTGTCAATACCTTGGTGTATCGTTCCGAAGTGGATACGACCCAGAGCTTTGAAATGCTGCTGAGCCAGGTCAAACAGCAGGCGCTGCAAGCCCAGGACAATCAGGATGTACCGTTTGAAAAAGTGGTTGAAGCGCTGCAACCGGAACGGAGTTTGAGTTATTCGCCCGTGTTCCAAACGCTGTTTAACTGGCAAGCGCAAGAGCAGGCGGAACTGTTAAAGCAGTCCGGCGGAGCAGGAAGAAGCCTGGAGCAGTTGGAGAGCTACGGAGGAATCTCGAAGTTCGACCTGACGCTGGCGATGAGCGAGCAAGCGGATGGTGGGTTGATGGCCAGCTTTGAATACAGCACGGAACTGTTTGAAGCGGAGACGATTCAGCGGATGTCCAGGCACTGGTTAACGTGGCTGGAGGAGATATCAGAGCGACCGTCCGAAGCGCTGGGGAAACTGGAGCTGATGGAGGCGTCAGAGAAACGCCAGATTGTAGAAGAATGGAATCAGACCGAAGTTGTGTATGCGGACCAGCGATTGGTCACCGAGCTGATCGAAGAACAGGCAGCGGAGAATCCGGAAGGGATCGCGGTGATCTTCGGGGAAGAGGCATGGAGTTACCGGGAACTGAATGAACGGTCGAACCAGTTGGGACATTACCTGCAAAAACGAGGCGTGGGTCCGGAAGTTCTGGTGGGCATATGCATGGAGAGATCGGTAGAGATGCTGGTGGGATTGCTGGGGATTCTGAAGGCGGGAGGCGCCTATGTACCGATGGACCCGTCGTATCCGCAAAGTCGATTGAGCTATATGGCACAAGATGCTGGGTTGAAGCTGGTGGTCACCAAGCAGGGCATGACGGACAGCTGGTTGCAGGACGTAGGGAAGATCGAACTGGATGCCGAGAAGGAGCAGATGGAGAGGGAAAGCCGAGAAGCGCCGGAGAATCAGGCCACAGGAGAGAACCTAGCGTATGTGATCTATACCTCGGGTTCAACGGGTCAACCGAAAGGGGTCATGATTCAACAGAACAGTCTCATGAACTTCCTCTTTGCAATGAAACAAACGTTACATTCAAATGCAGATATGAACTGGTTGGCAGTAACCTCCATGTCGTTTGATATTTCCATATTGGAATTATTTCTGCCGCTCATGAGCGGAGCAAAGTTGATCATGGCTTGCGGAGAAGAGGTCCGGGACGGACAAAAACTGGCAGCACTGATTAGACAGCATCATGTAACCCATATGCAAGGAACGCCTTCGACTTGGAAACTGCTAATGGGAGAAGGCGTTGTATTACCACGGACCTTTACCGCACTGGTAGGTGGTGAAGCCCTCCCCGTTCAAATAGCCGAGCAATTGATCTCCAATGGAAGCCGAGCAATCAATATGTATGGTCCGACAGAGAGTACGATATGGTCCGCACTTTGGGAAATACAAGGGAATGAATGTATTCGGATTGGCGGACCTATGGCAAATACCCGGATGCATATCCTGGATGCGGAGCAACAACCGGTACCGATAGGAGTAGAAGGGGAACTGTACATCGGGGGGAGCGGTCTGGCCAGAGGATACCTACACATGGAAAAGAAGACATCGGAAAGATTTAAGCTTCTTTCGCTTAAAGAAGGCCAAGAGGAACGATTGTACCAGACCGGAGACGCAGCAAGATATCTGTCCAATGGAGAGATCGAGTACCGAGGTCGGTTGGATCACCAAGTGAAAATAAGAGGATACCGAATTGAGTTGGGAGAGATTGAAAATGTTCTTCTAAGGTATCCAACGATTCAACAAGTGGTGGTGACCGTAAAGACGTTTGGGGAAGAGGACAAACGGATAGCGGCGCATATTGTAGGGGAAGGGAGCCCTGAGGAGTGGCGAAGCTATACGCAGGCTCATTTGCCAAGCTACATGATACCTTCGTATTTTATTCAGATAGAACATATACCGCTCTTATCTAATGGAAAAATTGACCGGAATGCTTTGAGAATAGAGGATCCCGAAGGAAAAGATAGCGAGCCTGTTCTACCTAGAGATCAAGTGGAATCTTATTTGTATGAAGCCTTCCAAAATTTACTTGATTATAAAAATGTCTGTGTCAAAAAGAGTTTTTTTGAAATGGGAGGTCATTCTCTACTAGCTGTTCAGTTGATTGCTAAAATAGAGAGAGAATGGGGAATGAGATTGGGACTCTCTTACTTTTATCAAAATCCTAATATTGAAAAATTGGCTGAACTTATTAAACGAGATGATAAATTATTAGAACAGGATCGTATTACGTTTAAAATGGGTAACGGAGATGGACATCCTTTCTTTTTTATTCATCCAGCTGGAGGCCATATAAATGCATATTTAAAATTATCCGAATTATTAAGTAAAGCATGCACATTTTATGGTATCCAGTCTCCATTACTATTACACCAAGATGATGAATTCACACTCAATCAACTTTTAGAAGTGTATGTTGCGGAAATTAAAAAGATTCAACCCAAAGGCCCTTACATTTTAGGAGGTTGGTCACTTGGAGGGGTACTAGCATACAAAATAGCAGAAGAGCTACAAAAAATAGATACCGTAAATATGGTCGTCATGTTAGATAGTATGTTCCCAGGAGAGAGTTACAAGTTGTCTGAAGAAGAGCTCGCACAAGAAATAAGAAGCAGCTTTCTGAAAGAAAAAGAGTTAACGTACAAAAACACAAATAAAAAAGAAGAGATTCTGGAGGATATTTTTAATGAATCAAAAAAAATAAATATGATACCTTATAGTACCACTTACAATGAATTCATTAAGATGGTTAACATTTATAAGACGAATATGAATCTATTGGTAGATGAAACCATCCAGCAACTTAACTCTAAGGTCCTATATTTTAGTACGAAAGAAGGAAGGGACCTGTCCAATGAATGGGTGGAATTAAACAGTAATAATATCGAACTAAATTATGTTGAAGGTAAGCATGCTAATATGATGGAAACACCGATTGTTGAAGGAATCGGTGAGATTATAAGTCGACATATTATTAAAGTTATGACGCCTGAAGCTATTAAATGAGATTTCAAGTGCTAGTAGTAGGCACTACTACGTTTATTTAGCACCTTCATAAGTATTCATAACCATGTCAAGTAGATATAATAAAAAAGACATCTTATGTTACGTGGCAAAACCTCATTTAGTGGACATTCAAAAAAACCTAGGTTTATAAGCTGACGTCGGTAAGTTATCGGCGTCAGCTTTGTTATGTGCGCTCAGCATGGGCGCTATCTATAGGGGTAATACCAGCGTCGCTGTCACCAAGTGCAAACGTATGAGTTAGATTGGAAATTTGTTGATAACCTCGTTGTACTCGTTTTGTGCTTCGGTAATGGCGAGCTTTGAATACACCTCTAATGACTTGCGGCTTTCATGGCCGGAGTACGGTTGTATGAGTGCGTCGTCAATGCCCTTCTTTTTCAGCCAGGTTAGTAGGAAGTGGCGTAGCTTGTCTGGCGAAAGGTTTTTGTAAGACCGGCCTCTTCCGAATACTTGGCCAAAATTTTCCGAATACCTCGATCCGTATATTTCTTCTTCCACGATGACTCAAATAGATACATTGCCTGCTTTTTCCTCATCGCCTCAGCGTGCATGGCCAGCAGTTCTTTAAATGACTGTGGGAATGGAACGATGCGGTCCTTGCCGCCCTTTCCGTTATTAATGCGAATTTGGCAGTAATGAAAATCAATGTCCGTCAGCCGAATATTGATGAGCTCGCTTACCCGGATTCCGGTATACATGAGCGTCTTGACAATCATCATATCCTGGAAATTTTTCGACTTCCAGACAACCTCGTAATAGCGCTTGAGCTCCTCTTCTGTTGGAACGTAGGGTAGCTTTTTGGATGCCTTTGGAATATCGATTTCAAGCTCCGTTCGCAAGTGCTGGAACAGACTTTTCAAGTATGCATAGTCTGGCCGCTCGCCGCGCAAATACTTGGCGAGCTCACGGGCTTTCTTTTTGGATGATGTACGTTTTTCCGTCACGCGAGTTCTCCTTCCAAAGATAATCGTTCACTCATGTTGAGGCGGAATGTGCCGTAAGGGTCGACATGTGTGTAGATGAGGGGTGTAAGCGCCCGTAAATCTTCCGGTGTCATCATGTCGAACCATCTTTTGTTTGAGTGAATATTTTGCAGCATGAGGGTGTTGACGTAAACGAGACAATTTTGTAAAAGATGCAGCGATAGAACGGCCATTTCTTGATCCTCCATACGATTCGTTGCGATTTCGCCGCCTTTGCCGTAAAAGATGAAGCTGTTGGCTGAGTTCCAGTTTTCCACAACGTTCAGCCCTTCATTAATCTCGCGGCGCAACTCTTCGGCGTTCAAATAGTCGCATAAAAAGACCGTCTTGACGGCTTTACCCAGCTCCCCTAAGGCTTGGTAAGTTGGATGTTTCAAGTTGTTTCGCGTGAACCGTTTCAAGATGGCTTCCGTCTCGGCGGTACCAAGCCGCAGCGCAGTAGCGTACTTCATCATTTGGTCGTATTGCTGGCGGATCAGTTCCCAGTTGATCGGCCTGGTGAGAACCGGCTGGAGGTTAGAATAAGCATCGGCCATGTCGGGTTCGGGTCGATACAGTTTTTGTGAATGGATCGCCTTGAGACGCGGCATGAGCTGGTATCCCAGCAAATAACAGAAGGCAAACGCGACTTCGCTCTGCCCGTGGGAATCGACGTAGTTCTTCTCGACTTCCATATAGGTACAGTGGCGAAGCAGTCCCTCCATCATGGCAGCGACTTCCGACGAGGAACATGATTTGAGTTGCGAGTAAATGCACGTTGAATTTTTCTCAACATGCCAGTAAATCATCACGCCGCGGCCTCGGTACCGGTTGTGCCATTCCGTCATGAGGTTCTGATCCCATGCGCCGAATTTCTTAGAGTCTGACGCGCAGGACGTTGTACCCTCACCCCAAACCTCTTGCATCCTCACCTTGAAAATGTGGTTGACGACATCGGCTATGGCATTTCGCAAATTGTCTTTATGAATGAACTTGCGTCTTACATACAGCAAGTCCTTATAGGAATCGCCATGATCCCCGGCACTCACACGTTTCAAGCCCGTGTTGGTTCCAAGGCCGTAGAGCGAGAGAATCAGTCTTTTTTGCAGCGTCCCCCGATCCAAAATTTCTCGATTGGCAACTGTCTTAAATTGTTCCGTGAATCCAATTCGCAGGTCCGCTTCTTTCATGATATCGAGCAGGCTCGTCATTGGCCAGCGTCGAAGCAACTCACCTTTTAATCGGGATAGGTTCATCGGCTCCGCTTGGGGCTCCAGAGGTGAAACGCCGATCCAACCGCCCGCTTTTTCCGTAATGCGAACCTTTGGATTCTTTGGCATCCCGGCATTTAGCTTCTCCAGCCCTTCGCTCATCGCTTGTTTCAGCGTCGTAATAAAGGCTTCCGCATCGAGCGGCTGTTTCAATGCTTTGTAGTTCTCTTCCCGGCGCTCTTCAAAATCGGCGGGCAGGTCTTCGTCCGGATTGCGGTACCGATTTGCGCCCACGACCCATACTTCTTTGCAGCGTAGTTTGTCGCGCAGCGCTTGAAGGGCGCTGATTTCATAATTTATCCGATTAATGCGTTCCTGTCCCTTATCGTCCTTCTCGACTACAATATCTCGGTTCACGCTGCGAATAACGCCGTCAATCGGGCTATTCTCGAAGGAGGGGAAGTAATGCAACCCTGAGTCCGCATAATTTTGGATTAACTCCAAAGCCCGGATAACAGGACGATGAACCTCGTTATTGGAGCGGAACTGCAGAATGCTTAGAATTTCCGGTACCATACGTCGGTAGTGGCTGGGGGGGGGAGGGCGGG
>NZ_ASSD01000307.1 GCF_000520715.1 Paenibacillus zanthoxyli JH29 | reverse complement strand
CGGCTTGCAAGAACCGCTGCTCTGCCGCTGGTGAGTCTTTTTGCCGCCGCAGTCGGTCTGCTGACGCTTACGATGGGTCTGCTGCTCTGGTAAAGCGGTTGACAGCCGCTTTACCGCCCATACCCTTCATCGCCATTGTTCATACGCTAGAGTAAATAGACGACTGGAGATGAGCGTATGTCCCAAGCCCTCGAAGGACCTGCCATAGATGTGCTAATTCCGGCGATTGAGAAGGATCTGGCCACTCTGCCGCATGTGGTTGACGCTGTAAGGAAGCATGTCAGGCATCCGATCCGCAGCATTATGATCGTTGCTCCCCGCAAGCCGCGCATCCGCGATTTTTGCCGCAGGAAAGGCTGCACTTTTGTCGATGAAAATACGGTGCTGCCCATCACCAAGAAGGATATTCACTACCGTTCACGCACCTGGGAGCGCTCGGGCTGGTTGTTCCAGCAGCTGCTGAAGCTGGGCGGCGACAAGCTGTGCACGGCAGATTATTTTTTGGTCATTGACGCTGATACGGTCTTGATCGCGCCGCACCGGTTCCGCTTGAGCGGCAAGACGGTATTCTACTGCCGGAACTGGAGTCAGCCGGAATATTTTGTGACCTACCGAAAGCTGATGGGCAAAAAGGCAGTTCGCCCTTCCTCTTTTGTAACCCATTACATGCTGTTTGAGCGCAGCCGGCTTGCCCGGATGAAACGGGAGATCGAGGCCAGACACGGGACTTCATGGTATTCCTCCATCCTGCGCAGCATCAACCGCTCCCGGCAGTTTGGGTTCTCCGAGTTCGAAACCTACGGTAACTACCTGTATGCCAAGGACCCCGGAGGGATGATTCTAAAGAAAGCCCGTAACAAAAGCCTAAGCATGAGCGGCTCGCAAATCTCCGGAACCGTGATCGCAAAGTACGCCCGTACCTGTCGGTCACTTTCTTTTCACAAGCGGAAAGGTTACAGTCGGAAGTCGAAATGATTCGCCCCTTGAAATGTTCTTCCTCTCCCTCCCGGTCTGCGGTGCCCTCATGCGATTAGACAAGCGCCGCAAACCGCATTATATTTAGTGGATATACGCGTAAACGATGGGAGTAGAGAACATTGGTCAGAGCAACAATTGGGGACGTGGCGGCAAGGGCCGGTGTATCCAAAAGCACGGTATCCCAATATTTGAACAAACGGTATCAGCATATGGGGGTTGAGACTCGCGCCAAGATCGCAGAGGCCATTGAAGCGCTGGATTACCAGCCGAATGTGCTCGCGAGAGGGCTGAAGCAGAAGCGGACTTCAACAGTCGGCGTTATTGTGGCTAATATTATGCACAGGCTCTCCACCGAAATTTGCCGGGGCATCGAGGATTACTGCCAGGAGCAGGACATCAACGTTATTCTGTGCAACAGTGACGAGGACGGGGAGAAGGAGAAGAAGTATGCTGAAATGCTGCAGGCCAAGCAGGTGGACGGCATGATTCTGCTTCCTACGGGGAAGAATGGTTCCCTCTATAAAAAGCTTGCCAGGCACGGGTATCCTATTCTGTTCATGGACCGCCGGGTGGAGAGCGTCAAGGCCGACACCATTGTCGTCAACAACCGTGAGTCGGTCTATGAAGCGGTGTCGCATCTGAAGGAGCGTGGACACCGGAGAATTGCGCTCGCTACGGCGCCGCTGACGATCAGCACCCGGCTTGAGCGGACGGAAGGCTTTCGGAAGGCGATGGACGAGTTCGGGCTCATGTGCGGCAGCCAAAGCATCATCAATGCGGAAATATCCGCCCTGCGGGGAAGATTCGGCAAGCTGTTTGACGGCCCGGAGCCGCCGACGGCGCTGATCGCGGGCAATGACCTCGTGCTGCTGGAGGCGCTCGCTTTCGTGAAGGAGCGAAATCTCCGGGTGCCGGAGGATCTGGCGCTGGTCGCCTTCGACAACATTCCGTTTGCCCACCTGCTGACGCCGACGCTCACTACCATTAACCAGCCTTCGCTGGAAATGGGAAGAAAGGCGGCCGAGCGGATCATCAGCCGCATCCGCTCGGAGGAGGAACTGGAGCCGGAGGAGCTTGTCTTTAAATGCGAGCTGGTAGTGCGGCAGTCTTCGGATTTAAGGCGGGGTGGCGCGGATTCACCGTGAACGTGAACATTTGCCATCCTTACAGTAAGCCGGAGGCTACTCATCAGAGCGTCTCGCTGACCGCAAACGATATGGAAAAATCCCATTATCCCAAGAAACACCTTCGTGAATCGTATGGAATGATTCGGCGGAGGTGTTCTTCATTATAGCGGAGATAGTTCCGGGCCGCTCCTGGCTATTTGATTCGGAACGTTCTTGGTGATTACGTATGCCGTAGACGAAACGGGGTGCTTGAAAGGGAAAAGCTGACTAAGCAAATGCCCGATATAATCGAATTTACGACGACAAAAAGAATATTCGGTTCCGTGGAGTAAGGTTGCATAGAGAGACAGCAAACAGGGGGAGAACCGATTGCAGGGAGACGTGGAGGATCGAATCAATATGGAAAGTGTTTCTTATTTCGATTCTAAATTGGTATTGGATTTTAATACATAATTGGTTATTTTCTATCAAGTGCATAAGAGGTATTATTTTCCACAAGAACCGAAGTTAGGAGGAAATGCATGAAAGATCAGAGTCAAAAGCCGCTCTCTAAAAAGTTCAGGGTCGAGTTTGCCGAAGAAGTCTTCAAAGTGGCACCGAACTTGCATGTGGGGTTAATTGCCGTTCCGCAAGTGAAGAATCTGGACAAGGATGCTGAAGTTAATGCCCTTCTTATGCACATGGAGCAGGAAATTACAAACTCCGGATTACAGAAGGAGTCCGTTAGCGAAATTCCAACAATTGCGGCTTGGCGTAAAGTCTACAGCCAATTCGGAGCAAAACCTTCAAGATATCCTTGTGCGGCCGAATCATTGATCAAGCGGGTGATTGAACACGGGAGCCTGCCTCGTATCCATACGTTGGTAAATCTTTGTAACGCTATCTCCCTCAAATCCAGAATGCCTATAGCGTCATGTGATATTGCTGACGTTCAAGGATTGGTTATTCGGCATGCTGAAGGAAATGAGCCCTACCTGCCAATTGGTAAACCGGAAGAGAGGGAATTTCCTGCCCCGGGTGAGATCATTTACGCTGATCAGCTTGGACGAGCCCACTCTCGGAGGTGGAACTGGCGTCAAAGCGATGTAGTGAAAACAACTGCAAAATCTAAACGAATGCTCTTTACAGTAGAGGCTGTCCATGAGGAAGCCAAGATCCTTGTGGAAGCCACTACATTTCTTCTTCTTGAACTGCTTGGGCCATTTACTGAAGAGGGGACTTGTGACAAGGCATTTATTCACGGAAATTCTCGTGTATACGAATTTCAAATGTAGCGACAGGGAGGTTTTTATAAATTGTGACGGATTACTCGCGGAGAATGAGCCTTTTCAGGAGGGGTATGCTTGATTCCGTTCCTATCGTTATGGGCTACGTTCCTGCTTGCATCACGTTCGGACTCGTCGGCAAATCACTATCTTTGGGCAATTGGGAGGTTTTCCTTCTATCAGCCTTGGTTTACGCAGGTGCAAGTCAGTTTATCGGCGCCAAATTATTGGCTGCAGGCACACTGGCCCCTATTATCCTGTTGCTCACCCTTATTATTAACTTAAGGTATGGTTTTATCAGCACTTCTTTCTCGCAAAGAATCAACCGGCAATCCGGATTATGGTCCAAAGCAATGGTCGGGTTTGGCTTAACGGAAGAGGTGTATGCAATAAGCATGATTTCCCGCAGGAACGGGGAACGCAAAGAGAAACTTTCGACAGCTTATTTGCTGGGGCTGGAGCTTCCTCCTTATGCGGTAACCTTGTTATCCACATGGACCGGAATAATACTTGCGCAATATATACCTGAACACATTCTTCCGGCGCTTAATACTTCTCTGTACGCCTTATTGATCGCTCTGATTGTTCCTCAATTGCGAGGAAGTAAGCGAAGCATCGTAATCTGTATTTCGGCAGCGGCCTCATCCTGGCTGTTGGAGCCCTATCTGGGTGCGTCCACCGTGCTCGTCTCCATGATGATCGGTGCTTGGGCAGGGGGAAGAACATCCTTGAAAAAGACAAATGGGAGGGAAGCGGCTTGACCATTCTTCTTATTGCCGCTATGGGGATAGTTACATTCCTGCTTCGGTTTACGCCGCTGCTTCTCGCAAAAAAAGTGCCGATAGAAGGAAAGAGTAGCGGTTTCCTGGACAATCTTCCATTGGCTGTTCTTTCTTCACTAACGATCCCCGGCATTTTTCAAGTTGATGCAGAAACGCCCTGGGTTGGAATTGCAGCCGGATTAACCGCCGTTCTATTGGTTTGCATCCGCAAAGTTCCTTTGTTTCTGGTAATTGTTGCATCGACCCTGGCCGCCCTTCTAGTAAAGGTGATATAAGTTTCTGGTGAAGGAGAGATACAGTGAATATGATTTCCGTTCCGGTAGAATTATTGGCTATTTGCGGGTCCACCCGTGCTGGTGGAAATACTGATCAAATTTTACAGTATACACGTGAGATCTCTTCTGAAAGAGGTGCTCATCTATCCATCGTGAATCTGCGGGATTATCATTTTTCCGTAAGTGGTACTTGTGTGGATTGCAATGATCGTGAAACGCCATGTGAGCTTAAAGATGACATGCCATATATCACGGATATGATGCGTAAAGCAGATGGAATTATCTACGCTGTACCGGTTCAAGGCTTTGGAATGGGCCATTTGATGCAAATTTTTATTGAGCGGTCGGGAGTTTGCTATCTTCGATTTGAAAGACCTCTTACCAATAAAGTCGGAGGAGTCATTGTTACCGGTCGTCGTTATAACCATAACCATGTATATTCGCAGATCGTGAATAACCTGCTATTAAATCGGATGATTATTGTAGGCAGTGGATTTCCAGCACTCCTTCAAGGGGGGAAACCCAGTGAAGTACTAGGGGATATCGAGGGATTGGATTCAGTTCGACGTATGGTTAACCGTATGATTGATATGGTCAAAACAATTAAACATTATTCACTATTAACCAATCAATCATACTTAACATTTAATGAAGGCAACGAACGAATGATAGGTGAAGACTTGCTCCAGCCACTAAAAAAACATTGAAAGCAAAGTACAGGATAAAAACCCACAAAAAATGGAGGATTGATACAAATGGATAAAGAGTTGATCGAACTTGGTGCTGTGAATTTTCCGAATATGGAATGGAGTACCTGGGAAAAGCCAGGAGCAGTTGGTCGAGTGAAAATGAGCATTGTTGGCAACAAGAGACTCCGCCTATTGGAGCTTCCCCCCGGCTTTAATGAGGAGCACTGGTGTCTCAAAGGTCACATAGGCTATGTATTGCAGGGTGAATTTACTATTCATTACCAGGATAGAAAGGTAGCCTGTAGTCCGGGCATGGGATTTGTTATTCCTGATGGAGATCCTCATCGGTCACAAGGAATGGACGGAAGTCCTACATTGGTGTTTGTCATTGATGAAATCGACTAAAATTACAAATCGGAGAGTGAGTCTACCTTGAATTCCATTCAAGTGAACACGGAAATCCATGACATTGCTTTTCTGGAGCCGTTTGAGGCTTATCTGGGACTAAGAGAATATTTTGGATCGCGTGAGGTTTATCTGCTTGAATCGCTATCTGGTCCCGCCAAGGATGCACAAAGTACGTTGTTGGGGTTTAAACCCATACTTGCCATTACAACTCTTGGTTCAAAAATTAAACTGGATGGTGTCCATCCTATTGTGGAAAGGGTAGTTCATGAAGCGCTGCAAGCCGGACTGTTGATTTCAGAAATTGATGGGATGCATTTAAAAAGCCGCAAAAAATTGTGGGATTTTTTTCGGTTTGTTCAATCCCAATTTTCTGTTACGGTTCCTGACCCGGGCCAGGCTTTTTACTTTGGCTACTTTGGTTATTTGGGGTATGATACTGCCTGGTCTATTGAGGACTTGCCCTTTGAAATCCCGGTTAATGAAAGCATTCCGGATGTTGTCATGTCCATTTACCAAGGACTTATCGAATTTAATTTGGTCGAAAACACAGCGCGGCTTATTATCAATCAATCTCCTTGCACATGGGACAATATTCATTGTGAAGATATTATCAATCTGTTAAATAGACCCATTCCAATTAATACGGCAGATTTGGATGACATTACGGATTCGGTTTCTATAGATTTTACGGTCAATAAAGACCGTTATGAAGAAAGTGTTAGAAAGGCTCTTGACTATATAGCTATCGGTGATATTTATCAGGTGCAGTTAGGAAATCAAATTAACATTAAAAGCACCATTGACCCTTTGATAGTATACCGGCGATTACGATCTCGAAATCCATCACCCTATATGTATTTGGCACCTTTTGGAGAAATTACGCTTGTCGGCGCGAGTCCGGAAATGTACGTGAAAATTCAGGATAGAACAATTACGATGCGGCCTATTGCCGGCACTTGTCGGCGGGGCTTCACTCTTGATGAAGATGAGGAACTCATTAGACAATTAAAAATGGATGAGAAGGAATTAGCCGAGCATATTATGCTGGTGGATTTGTGCCGCAATGATATTGGTCGAATATGTAGCAGCAAATCGCTTGAAGTGGAAGAATTAATAGCTGTTGAGCAATATTCGCATGTGAACCATCTCGTCTCCAGTGTAAGAGGGGAACAACGAGCCGACAAGGACATGTATGACATTATCGGGGCAACCTTTCCTGCAGGTACAATGACAGGGGCTCCAAAAGTCAGGGCAATGGAAATAATTGAAGAGTTGGAGACGACGCGCCGCGGTCCTTACGCCGGTGCCCTGGGGTTTATTGATTTCAACGGTTTTGTCAATATGGCTCTTTGTATCCGGACCGCTGTTTATCAGGAACCCGATCTGTATGCAATACGCGCATCAGCTGGAGTCGTTGCCGATTCAAAGCCGGAGAATGAATGGAAAGAAACCTTTCATAAAATGGGTGCGCTATTCTGGGCGGTGACGGGAAAGGAGGTACTGAATGAGGGCGATAGTTATAGATGCATATGACAGTTTCGTATATATCATCTGTCAATATCTAATGGAAGCCGGGGTTCAAGTGGATGTAGTGCGAAATGATCAATTGGATCTATCGCAGATAGAATTTATTGCGCCGGATTTTATAGTACTGGGTCCGGGTCCGGGGCATCCTGCCGAAGCCCGTTATGTGGAGTTGATACATCAGTATAGCGCTCGTATCCCAACACTTGGAGTATGTTTGGGTCATCAAGCGATCGGTCTTGCTTTCGGTGGCGAGATTGTACGGGCCAAACATTTGATGCACGGTAAAACAAGCCGAATTTATCATGATGGAAAGGGATGTTTTTCTGACGTGGAAAGTCCTTTCCGGGCGACAAGATACCACTCTTTACTCGTAAGTAAAGAAGGTCTACCAGATTGTCTTGAAATCACGGCACAATCAGAAGATGACGGATATGTTATGGGATTAAGACATAAGGTATACCCCATTGAATCTATTCAATTTCATCCGGAAAGTGTGTACACTGAGCACGGGCTCGTTTTGTTCCAGAATTTTATTCGAAAATACGTAAAATCGTCACTGGAAACTCAATTGATCTAGGGAGGAAATCATAATGACTCAAGTACAACTTAATGCACATAGAAATGAAATTGATCGGATTGATCGTGAGATTATCGCCCTTATTTCAGCTCGAACTCGGGTTGTAAAAAAACTAATGGTCTTAAAAACTGACGAAGAATCGATACGTTCCTGTGATCGCGTTCAGCAGGTTCTTGATAAGGTGAGCAAGCTTGCCGAGGAGAACGGACTGGAACCGGAAATCGCTGTGCCCACCTATCAAACGCTGATTAAAGTTTTAACCGACATGCAGTTAAAATACTTTAGAAGTGACAAACTATCCAAAACAACTGAAGTTTGAGGTGTCTATGGAATTAGCAGCCGGATCTTTGGGCAGTCCCATAATACATGATTTACGATCCGCTCTTGCACTGATGGAACTGAACGGTGAAGAATTGCAATATATTAACCGGCCCACACAGGCGAAATATGAGCTTGCGGCAATTTACGCAGCCCATGGAGGCGGCGTTCCTGTGGTCCCCCCTACCCAAAAAGGTTCGCCAATTCTGTTTGAACAGGTTATGCCTGCCAACAAACCGGTACTGGCTGGTTTATTTGGAACACGCAGGAGATGTGCTTTACTCTTGGGGGCTAATGAACGCCATATATACGATTTAATACTTGAAGCGGTTCAGCACCCTATAGAACCTCTGCGTTGCGAGAATCCTCCATGCGAATATGACATCCAATCGGAGGTTGATCTTCTGAACCTGCCCATTCCTACTATGACCCCTAACGATGCGGGATCCTATATAACGCTCGGATTAGTGGTGGCTAAGCATCCGTTAACGAATGAGATCAACATATCCATTCATCGTTTGTGGGTGAAAAGCAAAAATGAGCTCACCATTTGGATGGTTCCCGGTCGTCATTTGGAGCAGTTATACCTTATAGCGAAGGAGATGGGAGTTTCCCTCCCTATTTCCATTAATATAGGATTGGATCCTGCTGTTTATTTTGCCTCGTGCTGTACAGGATCACTTGCTCCGTATGGATTTAACGAACTTTCCATTGCCGGAGGACTGCGCGGACATCCGGTTCATATTTCCTCTTGTCTTTCCAATAACGCGGAATGTATATCTAATGCGGAGTATGTATTGGAAGGGGAAATCACACATGAGTATTCCCGGGAAGGAAGCACGGGAGACCATTCAATGCCGGAGTTTCTGGGTTATAACGGTAAAGCACATCCTCATTTACCGATTGTAAAAATTTCTTCGATAAATATAAAAAGAGACGCTATCTTTCAAACCGTAATCGGACCAGGTTACGAACAATCCAATCTTTTGGCAATTGGGATGGAGGCTTCAGTCGTTCATTTCGTTAGGAATCTAACAACAACCAGGATCATTAACGTATATTGCAGCTCTGCCGGTGGCGGGCAGCTGCTGCTGTTTGCCCAATTTGAAAAGCTCACCGCCGAGGATGATGATGCGGTCAGACAAGCGGGGATAGCTATCATTCATAAGTTCAGGATGATTAAGCAAGCCGTACTAGTAGACGAAGATATTGACCTTTTCAGTGAGGAGGATGTCTGGTGGGCTATGGCTACACGCTTCCAAGCGGACGCGGATATTATAGCGTTCACAAATCTTCCGGGATTTCAATTTGACCCATCCCAGAGTCCCGGTATGTCGCCCTCCATAACAATACCGGGAATGACATCCAAAGTTGTTTTTGATTGCACAGTTCCCTATAACATGCGAAACCGTTTCATACGAACCTCTTTTTATATGACAAAATAACAAAGGAGTTTAATATGAGCATACTACAAGTAACCAAAGATGGGGTTTTTGGAGAAGGATCTCATGAGTTTGGCGGCAGTTATGTCCCAGAACAACTTGGACGGGCACTGGAAAAATTAAATGAAGCTTTTGAAAAGTATAAGGATGATCAAGCATTTGAGATGGAACTTCAGTATTATCTAAAAGAGTATGTAGGGCGTCCCAACCCACTTTACTTTGCTGAACGGCTGACAAATAAACTTGGCGGAGCAAAAATATACCTCAAACGGGAGGATTTAAATCATACGGGAGCACACAAAATCAATAACACAATCGGACAAGTCCTTCTTGCTAAACGTATGAATGCAAAGAGAATTATCGCTGAAACCGGTGCTGGGCAGCATGGTGTCGCTACGGCAACCGTATGTGCGCTTTTTAACATCCCTTGTACAATTTATATGGGCGAGGTAGATATACAGCGTCAAGCTTTAAATGTATTTCGTATGCAAATATTGGGGGCGGAAGTGGTTGCCGCCAAATCGGGAAATAGAACCTTAAAAGAAGCTGTTGATGAAGCTTTGGCGGATTTTGCAGAAAATTATGATAATACTTTCTATCTTCTTGGTTCTTGTGTAGGACCTCATCCTTTTCCGCTAATGGTTCGCCATTTCCAATCTATAATTGGTCGTGAAGCCAAAACACAGATTCTAAACAAAGAGGGGAGGCTTCCAGATGTAATTACCGCCTGTGTGGGCGGGGGCTCTAACGCAGTCGGTCTGTTCTATCCTTTTGTCGATGATCTTGAAGTTAAAATGGTTGGCGTTGAGCCTGCTGGAAAGGGAATTGAAACCGGATTTCATGCGGCGCCTCTCAGTACCGGAAAACCTGATATTATTCATGGATTTAAATGTTACGTTATGGATAAAGCTGAACAATGCCACTCCATTGCAGCGGGACTGGACTATCCAGGTGTAGGTCCGGAACATAGTTATTACAAACAAATTGGACGAGCGGAATACGTTTCCGTCAACGATGAAGAAGCACTTAATGCTTTTTTGACTTTATCCAAACTGGAAGGGATTATTCCTGCTTTGGAAAGTTCCCATGCCGTTGCCTATGCGATGAAACTTGCACCGACAATGAGTAAGGATCAGATTATGATTGTGAATCTGTCCGGTCGTGGAGACAAAGATGTCACTCAAGTGTTTGAAATGATGCAGATGAATGAGTTCAAATCAATGAGTGAAATTGGAAAATAAGGTGTAATGAGTAAAATTTCATTGATAATTTTGCAAGCCTCCGGTACTTTGGAAATTACCGGAGGCTTTTTATGCGTTTCATAATAACTGATTATAGTTAAGTATATTTGGAAAGAGGTGATGGTATTGTCACAGGAATTACTAATTAGCATAGACAAATCGCTTCCTTCTCCATTAAGCCGGCAAATCAGTGAACAGATTCAAAATTACATAATCAGGGGCTTTTTGCGAAGGGGAGAATCCATCCCGCCAACGAGGCTGTTGGCCGAGCAGCTTCAGGTATCGAGGACAGTTGTTCTCGAAGCTTATGAACAGCTTCAAGCTGAAGGATACGTGGAAATGAGAAGAGGGGCAGGAACCTTCATTGCTGATCTTGCCGCCGGAATCAACACGGATGAGGATATCATAGATACGGATAAGCATGCGGCTGTATTCACCAGAGCACCCAGTGTTTTATCTATCGGTAACCCGTCAGCGTCCGGTCTTGTGGAAATAACAAATACCGTTCCTTATGATTTTCGTCATGGGGTGCCTGCTTGGGATGCTTTTCCTATGGATAAATGGCAAAAGGCTTTGATGCATTCATGCCGCAAGGCCACTCCCGAGACTCTTACCTATGGTCCGGCGGAAGGATCCCTTGCTTTACGTGAAGAAATAGCGCGCCTCGTCCGTTCAACCCGCTGCATTCCGGCTGTACCTGAACAAATAGTGATTACCGCAGGCGCAACGCAGACACTGGATATTTTGTCCAGGTTATGTCTGCAGGAGGGTGAGCAAGTAGTCGTTGAAGATCCAGCCCATACCGTACTGCGCGAAATATTTAGCTTCTCGGGCGGAACGGTGATTCCCGTACCTGTTGACCAAGAAGGATTGTGTGTAGATCGAATTGAACAAAGCATCGCCAGACACCGTAAAAATTCTGCGGGGAAGACAAAGCTCCTTTACGTAACTCCTTCCCATCAGTTTCCTATGGGAGTAACCCTTTCATTGAACCGAAGAATCGAGGTGTTAAACTGGGCCAGAAATAACGGAGCGCTCGTTATCGAGGACGATTATGATAGCGAGTACCGGTATGTGGGTCAGAAGATGTCTGCACTTGCAGGACTGGATTCAGGAGGTATTGTTGTTTATGTAGGAAGCTTCAGCAAAGTTTTGTTCCCCGCCTTGCGGATCGGATATGCTATTCTGCCTTTATCCTTGGTTAAGCCGTTTCTGGCAGTAAAATGGATTACGGATCGGATGTCCCCTACCCTGGAACAGGAGGCATTGGCCGAGTTCATCCGTTCCGGGCAATATGCCAAGCATGTTAATCAAATGGGCAAATTGTATTCTGTAAGAAGGGCCTGTCTGGTAAGTGCGCTGAATGAAGAGTTTGGAAAGCGAGTGTGTTATTTTGGTGACGAGGCGGGACTTCATCTGTTAATTCAACTGGACACTGCAGCGGATGAGGAAACCATCGCTGGAATAGCGATTCAGTATGGTACCAAGATCTATCCCGCATCCCAATACTTTTCTGATCATAAGCCAAATCGAGCTACATTTCTGCTCGGTTACTCAAATCTGTCCGAGACACAAATTCGGAAGGGCATTCGGCAGATGGCGCGTGCAGAAGCTGAAGTAACCCGGGAAAAACGCGTATAGCTCGAAAGAAGAAACAGAATGACTTTTAAATAAGATTAAACAGTCCTCCCATGACTGGAAACCCTCCTTTAATTAAGGGGAGAATTCCCGCTCATTAACGCTCATCCGGCGAGGCGATGGCTTGAAGCTCCGGTGATGCCTCAGCAGCAGGTGACCGCTTATGGCCTAAGCTTTTCGGATACAAAGTCCGGGCATGCTTCGTAGCCAAGGCCCCACGTTGGTGGGGCTATTTTAAGATATGAGAAAGCTTCTGTGCCCGGCAGCTTTACATGACCTTGCTGTATTTCACAATGTAATAATAACGGAGGCCGATAGAGAACATATAGAACGCAATCACGGCAAACGTGGTCCATACAGGCAAATCCATAAAGAAGAGCACAAAGGGAATTACCATCATAATTCTTACCGTAGTATCAAAAGCTTTGGCTTTCGACAGGTTGTTGATGGCGATGCCTCGTTCATCCCCCGCTTCAATTTCATGCTGTCTTTTGAAAGTCGGATGCTTGGCATAATAGCGGATCATGATTAGGTTGGCAATGCTCATGCCGATTAGCCCGGAGCCTATACCTATGCATAGACCGGATACGTTCCTGGCCATGTCACCCACTTCCAATAGACCGGCAGCCAACAGCAAAATCCCCGTTGCCAGTACCATAACATTACGCACAGCAGAGCCTTTTTTCACAAGTTATTCCTCCTCATAGATAAAGATCTCTTCAATCGGCAATTTGAAATAGCGGGCGATCTTGAACGCCAAAATGATAGAGGGATTGTAGCGCCCGTTCTCCAGCGACCCTATCGTCTGTCTGGAAACAGCCAAAGCCTCGGCCAATTCCTCCTGCTTGATTCCGTGTTGTTTTCGGATTTCCTCCAGACGGTTTTTCAACATCACACCTCTATTCGATGGAAAGTAAGCTTTACATATCCAATATAACATCTAAGATGCTAAATGTAAAGTTAACTTTCCATTATGGGCATTCTATATACAGAATCGTGATCCCATGCAGATGGTGAATTGATGAAAATAAAAAAATGACAGCGCTTTAAAGAAAGGGCTTGCAAAGATCGCAAGGCTGAATTATAATTTGACCATAAACAGTAAATCGGTTTACTAAACCGATTTACAAACGGCAATATTCGACGATTGGATGCAGCAGAATTGATAATCAGACGCAGGCATGGCTCTGGTGGGCCAGATGCGGCACAATCCGATATACAGGGTCTGCATTTTGGTTGAAGGGGGACGTTACGATGATTGCAGTTTTTGTTCCAACCTCCGTATTTGGAAGCGCTTGCGGGACGCAGCACGGCTTGGCGGAGCCTATACGATCCGGGGGAGCGGATGGCATTGAGATTCGGCGCGAGCTGTTTCCGCACGAAGCTCTTCCGCTGGCCGAGTGCCGCGAGGCGGTCCTGCGCAGCGGTCTGCGCTGCATATACTCTGTTCCGATGGAGCTGTGGAATCCGGAGGGGAGGCTTAATGAAGAGACGCTGTCGCACATTCTTGCAGAAGCCGAGATTTTGAAGCCGGAAATGCTGAAAGTATCGCTCGGGTACTATGCAGGCATTCCTGGATTTGCATCGGAGGGTGAGCTGAAAGGTGCTGAACAGGAACGGCTCGGCCAGCTTGAGCGGCTGCTTCGGCAGTACCGAGAGACGGCAGGTGCGTTGACGCTGCTAATTGAGAACGATCAGACTTCTTACGGAGGCCGTGCCGAGAACTTGAAAGCGTTTTTTCAGGCGGTGGAGCGCTGCGGGCTTGACGGTGTGAAGATGACGTTCGATACGGGAAACTGGTTATACAGCGGAGAGGACCCGCTAAAGGCGGCGGAAACCTTCGCTCCTTATGTGGCCTATATTCACTGCAAGCACGTCATCCGTTCGGGCGGAATGTGGGTTACGCTGCCGCTGCCGCAGGAGGAGGATGCCCTGTGGCGGAAGCTGCTTCGGCTGCTGCCAAGCGATGTGCCCCGCGCAATTGAGTTCGGGCTTCCAGGGGAAGGGTGCCTTGAAGGATATATCGGAATGCTGCGCGAAGGCGGCTCTGGGACAACAGGGGCAGGAATCGCAGAAATCACCGCAGAAATCGGAAAGGGGATTGCGTAATGAGCCTGAAGGATGTGGTTACTTTCGGAGAAGCCATGGTGATGTTCGTCGCCGATAAGCCCGGGGCTCTGAAGGACATCGACAAATTCAGCCGCCGTCTGGCCGGAGCGGAGGTGAATACGGCGGTCGGCTTCGCCCGGCTGGGGCTTTCGGCGGGCTGGGTCAGCCGATTGGGCGACGACGTTTTCGGGGAATATATCCGCGAGTACCTGGAAAAGGAGAACATCGATATTTCCGGTGTCATGCGGGATTCCCGGAATCCGACCGCCTTTCAGCTGAAATCGAAGGTGCTGGAAGGGGATCCGCAGGTGCAGTATTTCCGCAAAAATTCGGCGGCAAGCACACTCTCGGGCGCAGACGTGGACCCCGGCTACTTGACCGGCTTCCGCCATCTGCACATGACCGGCATCCCTCCGGCGCTGACGAAGGAAACCCGCGAATTCAGCTATGCGGCGCTGGAAGCGATGAAGGCGGCGGGACGCAGCATTTCCTTCGATCCGAATTTGCGGCCTGCGCTCTGGTCCTCCCGTGAAGAGATGGTGTCGGTCATCAATGACCTGGCCTGCCGCGCAGATTGGGTGCTGCCGGGAGTCGAAGAGGGCGAGATTTTGACCGGATCAAGGGACCCGCGCGAAATCGCCGGATTTTATCTGAACAAAGGCGTCTCGCTTGTTGTCGTCAAGCTGGGGCCGGAAGGCGCATACTTCCGCACACAGACGGACGAAGGGACCGTACAGGGCTTCAAGGTGAAAGAGGTTGTGGACACGGTGGGGGCCGGAGACGGCTTTGCCGTCGGGCTTGTCAGCGGTAGGCTGGAAGGGCTTACCATACGGCAGGCGGTGCAGCGGGGGAACGCGATTGGCGCGCTGGCCGTGCAGTCAGAGGGCGATCATGACGGTTACCCGACAAAGCTTAAGCTTGAAACCTATCTCCAATATCAACTTACGGGAGTGAAATAATGATGAATAACAACAAAAGCGGCGGTTTCGTTGCTGCGCGCTGGCTGCGGCTCATGCCTATCGTGTTTATTACGTACAGTCTGGCTTACCTCGACCGGGCGAACTACAGCTTAGGCGCGGCGGCCGGCATGGCGAAGGATTTGCAGATCACGGCCTCGATGTCTTCGCTGCTGGGCGCGCTCTTTTTCCTCGGCTACTTCTTCTTTCAGGTGCCTGGCGCGCATTACGCTGAGAACAAGAGTGCCAAGAAGCTCGTCTTCTGGTCCCTCATTCTGTGGGGCTTGCTGGCTGCGGCCACCGGTATTGTCCATAACGTCCATTTTCTGATTGTCATCCGGTTCTGCCTCGGCGTTGTTGAGAGCGCGGTTATGCCGGCGATGCTGGTCTTCCTAAGCCACTGGTTTACGAAAAAAGAGCGCTCCCGCGCCAACACGTTCCTAATCCTCGGCAATCCGGTAACCGTGCTGTGGATGTCGATTGTATCCGGTTATCTCGTATCCTCTGTCGGCTGGAGATGGATGTTCATTATCGAAGGGCTGCCGCCCGTTATCTGGGCATTCTTCTGGTGGAAGCTCGTCAACGACAAGCCTTCCGAAGCGAAATGGCTGAACGATGAAGACAAGAAGGCGCTGGATGGTGCGCTTCAGGAAGAGCAAAAAGGGCTCAAGCCTGTGAAAAACTACGGCGAAGCATTCAAGTCCCCGCTTGTAATCAAGCTCTGCCTGCAGTATTTCTTCTGGAGTATCGGCGTGTACGGGTTCGTCATGTGGCTGCCTTCGATTATCAAGTCGGCTCCCGATATGAACATGGTAACGACCGGCTGGCTGTCGTCCGTTCCTTACGTACTGGCGGTTATCGGCATGCTGACGGCTTCCTATTTCTCCGACAAGACGCTTAACCGGAAAATATTCGTCTGGCCTTTCCTGATGGTCGGCGCCGTCGCTTTCTACGCTTCGTACCTGCTGGGCGCGGATCACTTTTGGCTTTCCTTTATCCTGCTCGTGATCGCCGGCGGCGCCATGTACACTCCGTACGGACCGTTCTTTGCGATCATGCCGGAAATTCTGCCCCGCAACGTGGCGGGCGGCGCGATTGCGCTGGTTAACAGTATGGGCGCGCTCGGCTCTTTTGCCGGCTCGTATATCGTCGGCTACCTGAACGGCTCCACCGGCGGCTTCGGCGCTTCCTACATCTTCAT